>NZ_JBEPXO010000024.1:0-43002 GCF_041641895.1 Salinigranum sp.
CGCGTCGAACCTCGTCGCCCGGAAGGTCGCAGGCCGGCTCTCGGAGGAAGGTGTGGAAGACCCACTCGTCGTCACCGTCTACTGGGACAGCGGCGAGCGCTACATGTCGACGGGGATGTTCGACGAGGAGTAACGGTCCACGCACGGACCGGGGGCACGAGCTAGGTGAGACCGAGGACACTCCTGGCGGTCGTCCAGACGAACTGCGACAGCGGGATGACGGAGGAGACGAACAGCTTGACCACCGCCTCCACGTCGAACGGCCAGGTCTGAATCCGTGTGACGCTCTCGTAGGCCTTCTCGGCCGCGCTCAACTCGGTACTGACGGTCTCCGCGGCGGCGTCGTCGGTCCAGTCGCGGACGATGGCGTCGAAGTGTGCGTTCACGTCCGTCAGCAGGTCGTGTTTCGCCCTCGAAAGCGCGACGTGCATCTGCCACGTCGGGACCGCGACGAGCGCGAAACCAACAGTGATGAGCAGCCCCATGAGCGCCGCGTGCGTCACCACGCCGAGCGTCGGTGGCACGTACGCCGGGTCGACGCCGGTCCGAAAGACGAGGGGGCGAAGGAAGTCACTCAGCCAGAGCCAGTAGTACGTCGACAGCACCGTGACGCCGACGAACCACCAGACCGCCGTGTTGATGCTCAGACGGGCGAGCGGTCCCAGCCGCTGCGCTGCGGTGAACGCGTTGTCGATGCCGAGTCGCATGGCCGCTCGCACGGCGAAGAAGTGGACGACGAACAGGTAGACTGCCGTCGTCGCGAGGAAGACGATCGTCGCGTTGAGGACCGTCAACAGCGCCTCGAAGGGGACGAACGGGTTCAGTTCGTTGACGACGAACGCGAAGGGCGTCTCGAAGGCGACGAACAGCAAGATCACGTTTCGCGTCCGGTACAGCCGGTCTGTCCAGTGCTTGAGGAAGGCGTCGTACGTTTCGCTGTCGGCCGCGATGCAAGGTTCGACCGCCCGCCACACCTCGACGTAGCTGGTCACCCAGGTCCCGAGGATGACGAGGACGACGAAGACGCCGAGCGTGGTCGCGTACGCCGACAGACCGAGCTGGTTCGCGGGGTTCAAATACGCCGGTCCCCAGCCGAGAGCCACTGCCAGCAGGTAGACGGCGACGAAGTACAGCACACTCGTCACGGCCGCCACGACGAACACACGGCCGCCGCCCACCGAGAACAGCCAGTGGAGCCATGTCCGCCGGGTCGACCCGGTCACTGTCGAGTCCGTTCCGACACGAGCGTCGGTGAACCCACCCGAGACAGCACTGTCGGGGTCGAAATCCGCGGTCATCTGTTACTCCCAATATGTATTTTGAGTGAGGAGTAGTGATATAGCTTCGCCTGGCGAGGGTCGTCTCCCGCCTCTCCGGCGCTACCCGGCGTCGAACTCTGCGGCCGTCAGGCGGACGACCACCGTCCGCTCGACGTCGCGGAGGTCGTACTCGGGCAGGCCGCCCTCAACGCGCGAGGCGAACATCGGTTCGACCAGTCGGCCGTCGACGACGCCGAAGATGGCCGCGTACTCGTCCGTCTCGTCGGGGTCGAGTCGCCCGTCTCTGACTTTCGTGGCGAGGTCGCGCGAGAGCCACTCGTCGGGGTCGATGGAGGGGTCGAGTACGAGCGACCGGTCGGCGAACCGGACGAGATACCAGTTCAGGTCGTTGAGGAGCGAGACGGCCGCCCCGAGACTCACCGTGTCGACGGCGACGGCGTTCGCGAACGGTTCGTCGAGGTCGTACGTCGACAGCGCCGCCCGGGACGTCTCTCTGGAGAGGAGTTCGTACCGGAGGTTCACGTCGTCGGAGCCGACGATACAGACCCGCGTCACGTCTGCGGCGTCGCCACGCGCGAGTAAAGCGGTTGTGGTCGGCGGTGTCGGTCAGTGCGACCAGGCGTCGACGCACTCCCGCGAGCAGAAGACGAACCGTTCCCGCTCCAGGCCGAGTTTCCCCTCGGCCCGCGCGGGTCGGTGACGGAGGAGTTCCATCCCGTAGTGGCTCTCGTCGAGTGCGACGTCGACCCCACAGGCCGCACAGTCGTCGGCGCCCCGACGCCAGTAGTCGTACGACCTGACGTCCTGGACGACCCAGTCGGGGCCGGGGAGTGGACGGGAGACGTGGCGTTTCGTGTGGGACATAGCTGGAGGGAGGAACTCCAGCAACCTAAATCCATTTTTGTGTGATTGTTCACGCTGTTTCGAGAAAGACGTCGCGTAACAATGCGATTCTACTTCACTATCGTCTAATCGTTCGGCGGCAGCGAGTGAGACTCAACCGTCGGGACGTCTGTCGACAATTTCCACGTCGTGGGCGACGCGGGCGGCGTGGTCGAACAGGTCGCCCGGTTCGGCCGCTTCGACCGCGTGGCGCGTCGCGGCCGTCTCGGGGTGCGTCGGGGCGACCCGCTCACAGCCGACCGGGAGCGTGGCGTCGTCGAACGTGCCCAACTCGCGAGCGCAGGCGACGACGTCCGCCTTGTCCCAGGTCAGAAGCGGCCGGTGGACCGGGAGGTCGACCACGGCGTCGGTCACTGCGAGGTTCGGCCCCGTCTGACTCGACTTCTGTCCGACGGCCTCCCCGGTCGCCAGTGCGTGTGCCCCCTCGCGCTCGGCGACCACCGCCGCCATCCGGAGCATCGCTCGCCGGAGCGAGAGGATCCGCGTGTCGTCGATTTCGTCGACGACGCGCTCGACGACCGGACCTCCCGGAACGACGCGAAGCCGTCCGTCGACGTTCGGAGCCCGCCGACGGAGGCGTTCGACGGTCTCGACGGCACGCTCGCGGTGGTCCACGCCGCCGTACGCACCCAGGTCGACGTAGAGCGGAACGACGCGGCACCCCCGACGGAGGAGTTGCCACGCCGCGACCGGCGAGTCGATGCCGCCGCTGACGAGGGCGACGACGGTCCCCTGCGTTCCGACCGGGAGGCCGCCCGGTCCGTCGTACTGGACGGCGCTCACGTACCCCTCGTCCGCCCGGCACTCGGCGCGGTACACCCGGTCGGGGTCGTCGAGGTCGACGCGGCCGCCGACCCGGGCGAGTATCTCTCTGCCCGCGTCGCGTTCGACGTCGGTCCCGGTGAAGTCGCGGTTCGCGTCGGGGACCGACGCGCGGACGGCGAACGTCTCGTCCGGTGGAGCGGCGCGGGCCACGTCACAGAGCGCCTCGACGAGCGCGGCCAGCGTCGGCTCACAGCGCCGCGCCGGCCTGCTCCAGACGACGCCGGGGACGTCGGCGGCCGCCCGCGCACAGCCGTCTGGGACCGCTCCGTCGAGGTAGAGGCGCGCCCACGACTGTCGGACGACCGCGTCGAACTCCCGGTCGCGCAGGACGGCGTCGAGGTTCTCGGCGAGACGGTCGAGCATCCGCCGACGGACGGCGCTGCTCTTCGTCCCAATCTCCCCGTACCCGACCACGACGACGTCGGTCGTGCGAGCCACGGTGGCCAGTAGCGGCCCCGGTGGCTTTGCGTTTCCGACCGCCCCCGTCTCGGTCCGTACCGTCGACGGTGAGTATTGAGGGCTCGGTAGAATTAATATAAATACATTTGTACGTCTCGACAGACGGGAGACCATCGACCGACCGATCGACCGGCTCTGCCGACCACGCCTTCCGCGTCTCCTCACATGTCCGACCTGCCCAACGGTTCGCACGTCCACACGGCCGCTCCACCAGTCGACGCCGACGCCGACGTCGACACAGACACCGACGGCGACCCCGAATTCGACCTCGGTGCCCCCGACCTGTACCTCAACCGGGAACTGTCGGAGCTCGCCTTCCAGCGTCGCGTCCTGAACGAAGTCCTCGACGAACGGAACCCGCTCCTCGAACGGGTTCGGTTCCTCGCCATCGTCACCAAGAACCTCGACGAGTTCTTCATGAAACGCGTCGGGGGACTGAAGCAGCAAATCGACGCGGGCGTGACGGAGCGGACGGCCGACGGCCGCACCCCACGTGAACAGTGGGAGGCCGTCCACGAGGTGGCCGGACCGATGTTCGAGCGGCAGGCGGCCTGCTACCGAAACGTACTCAGACCGGCGCTCGCGGAGGCGGGCATCGAGATTGCCGACTACGACGACCTCACGGCAGCCCAGGAACGGAAGATGGGATCGTACTTCGAGGAGTCGGTGCTCCCCACGCTGACACCGCTGTCGTTCGACCCGGCACACCCGTTCCCGTTCATCTCGAACCGGTCGCTCTCGCTGGCGGTCCTCACGCGAAAGTGCGGCGAGACCGACCCGACGTTCACCCGGGTGAAGATTCCGCAGAACCGTCCGCGACTCGTGGAAGTCGACACGGACGGGGAGCACCGACGGTTCGTCCTCCTCGAGGAGGTGGTGCGAGCCAACCTCGACCTGCTCCTCCCCAACGTCGACATCGTCGACACGGCCCTGTTTCGGCTCACCCGGAACGCCGAAGTCCGCCGGAACGAGGAGGTGGCGGAGGACCTCATCGAGGCTATTCAGGAGGTGCTCGAACAGCGTCGGTTCGCCTCGGCGGTCAGGATGGAACTCGAAGCGGGGGCACCGGACGCCATCCGCGACCTGTTGATGGAGGAACTCGACCTCTCCGAACGGGAGGTGTACGACCTAGAAGGTCCCATCGACTACCGCGAGTTCATCGACCTCACCGGTCACGACCGTCCCGAGTTGAAACTCGACGACTGGTCGCCGCTCCCCCATCCGCGACTCCCGACCGAGGGCGGCTTCCCCGACTCGGCAGACGGCCACGAGGAGACGGTGTTCGACGAGATTCGCCGCGACGACATCCTCCTCCACCACCCCTACCACTCGTTCACCGACACGGTGCAGCGGTTCCTCGACGAGGCGGCCAACGACCCCGACGTGCTCGCCATCAAGGCGGCTATCTACCGCACCGCGTCGGACTCGAAGGTCATCCAGTCGCTCATCGACGCCGCCGACAACGGCAAGCAGGTGGCGGTGATGGTCGAACTCAAGGCGCGGTTCGACGAGCAGAACAACCTCGAGTGGGTCCGGACGCTGGAGGAGGAGGGAATCCACGTCGCCTACGGGACCGTCGGACTGAAGACGCACACGAAGACGGCGCTGGTCGTGCGCGAGGAGGACGACGGCGTCCAGTTGTACTCGCACGTCGCGACGGGGAACTACCACTCGGAGACGGCGAAAGGCTACGTCGACCTCGGCCTCCTGACCGCGGACCGCGACATCGGGCAGGACCTGGTCAAGGTGTTCAACTTCTTCACCGGTCCCTCGCTCGACGAGGAGTTCCGCAAACTGCTCATCGCGCCGGTGACCATGCGGAAGCGGCTGACCGGCATGGTCCGCCGCGAGGCCGACCACGCCCGCGAGGGCCGACGCGCCCGCATCGTCGTGAAGGCGAACGCCCTCGAGGACCCCGAGATGGTCGCAGAACTGTACCGCGCCTCGATGGCCGGCGTCGACGTCGACCTCGTCGTCCGCGACATCTGCCGGCTCCGTCCGGGAATCGAGGGCCTCAGCGAAACGGTCGACGTCTACAGCATCGTCGACCGCTTCCTCGAACACTCCCGAATCTTCTACTTCGAGAACGGGGGTGACCCCGAGTACTACCTCGGGAGCGCGGACTGGATGACCCGGAACCTCGACAGCCGCGTCGAGGCCGTCGCGCCCGTCACCGACCCCGCGCTCCGCGAACAGCTCCGGTTCGTCCTCGAACTCTGCCTGCGCGACAACCGCTCGGCGTGGACCATGAACGCCGACGGCACGTACGACCAGCGCGCCCCCGACGAGGGCGAACCGGTGGTCAGTACGCAGGACGTCCTGATGGCGTGTGCGCACGCCGCCCACGAGACCGGCGACGACCGCGGCATCGTCCCCGAACACCCCGCCGTCGAGATGGACCTCCTCCTCGACGGCCGGTCGACGGAGACCGCCACGGAGACTGACGACGAGACGAGCGCGGAGTCAGACGACGCGGCGGCGGACACGCGGGCCGACGGGGACGACCTCCCGGCGGTGCTCGGCGCGTATCCGGACCGGTGGTACGTCCCGGACAGCCAGCGGTACGACTTCGCCGTCCGGACACCGGACGGTGACCGCGCGTACCGCAAGACGGCGGACGCGGCAGCGGCGCTCGTCGAGCGGTACTGGGCGGACGAGGAGTGAACGGGGAGACGACGCGGAGGGACGGGTGCGGGCGGTCAGGAGAGGTCGGCCATCGTCCGCGTCATCGACCAGTACGCGGCCGTCTGGCGGGTCCGGGTGGAACGACTCCTCGTGCTGTAGTCGGTGGCGTGCGGGGTCGGGTCCGCGTCGGGCGCGAGTGCGTCGGTGGTGGCGTCGTCTGCTGACATTGTCAACTGTGAGCCGGTAGAGGGTGTTAAACCTTCCCTACTATCGCGTATAAGGTGTGAATATTCTACCGAGTGTCGGGAGAACCACACGATGCGACGGAACGCCACGGAGCGCTCCCGACCGCTCAGAACGTCCGGAGTTCGCCGTCGATGACCCGACTCGTGATGTCGGTGACGGCCGCGAGTTCGCGGTCGACGATGGCCGCGATGTCCGCCTCGATGTCGCCGACCTCCACTTCGGGTTCCGTGACCAGTTCGACGTCGGCGACGTGTGGCTGGTCGATGGGGCGACCGATCTGGCTCAGGAGGCGCACCCGGAGGTCGCGGATGCCGTCGACCTCCTCGACGACCGTGTGGGCGATTTCCGTCGAGAGGAGGTTGTAAATCTTCCCGATGTGGTTGACCGGGTTCTTCCCCGAGGTGGCTTCCATCGACATCGGCCGGTTCGGGGTGATGAGTCCGTTCGAGCGGTTCCCTCGCCCGACGGAGCCGTCGTCACCCATCTCCGCCGACGTGCCGGTGGTGGTGAGGTAGATGGCTCCCTCGTCGTAGTCGTCGGCGGTGTTGACGTCGACGTGGACCTCGCGGTCGGTGTACTCCGCGGCGAGGTCGGCGACGAACGCTTGGACGTCGTCGACCGCCTGCTGGTAGGCCGCCATGTCCTCGACGTAGGCGTCGACCATCGCGACGGCCACCGTGAGGTCGATGCGGTCGCCCTCGCGCTTGCCCATGATCTTGATGTCGGGGCCGATCTCGGGGTGTTTCGCGGCGTACCGGCCGTTGAGCGCCTGCTCGGCCTCGAGGACGATCCGCTCCGTCTCGGTCAGGGGGGCGTGACCGACGCCGAAACTCGTGTCGTTCGCCATCGGCACCGTCCCGTCCTCGCCGAAGACGTCCCTCAGGTCGCCCGAGCCCTCTCCGAGTCGGGCGTCGACGACGATGTCGGTCCCGACTTCGAGTTCGGGGATGGTCTCGCGGAGGTAGTCGCGCGCGGCCGCCAGGGCGACGGCGTCGACGGGCAGGTCGTACTCCGTCCCGTCCTCGTCGACGTAGTGTTTCGTCGCCCGCCCGACGATGAGCACGTAGATGGGTTCGAGCATCTCGCCGCCGCCGAACTTCGGCGCGGCGGAGCCGGCGACCAGTTGCGTCTCGTCGGTGTTGTAGTGGAGGACGTGACCCACGCGGTCGAGGTAGAGGTTCGAGAGCGCGCGGGAGACGCTCTCGGCGATGCCGTCGCAGATGGAGTCGGGATGGCCCAGCCCCTTCCGCTCGACGATTTCTACCCCTTGGTCTTCCACGGCGAGTCGGTTCACCGACTCGATCTGGATGTTCCGCTCGGTCATTGTCTCCCGGTAGACCCGGCCCTCGCCTATAACTTGCGGAAAGTTTCCCGTCCACGCGTATTACCGTCAGGAATCTTCGGACGCGGGAGCCGCGTCCGTCGCGTCGCGGTCCCCGGCGTCGGTCCCCTTGAGGAGCAAGCCGAGGTAGGAGGTCCGTATCTGGTCGTCGGGGTCGAGGTCGAGTCGCCTCACGAGCTCGAAGACCCCCTCACGGGCGCTATCGACGTCCGAGGACTCGGTCTCGACCTCGACGTACTCGCCGACGTCGGTCACGTCGTCGAGGGTCACGGTGTACTCGTCCACGCGGAAGCGCGTCCGCTCCTTCTCGACGACGGCGACGGGGTCGAACCCGAGGGCCCGGAGCACCGCGTCCATCGTCTCGCCGTCGTCGACGGCCGTCTCGTGTTCCCGTCGGGACTTCGACGCGCTGTCGACGAGCGGTCCCTTGTACGTGACGCGCGTCTCCCCGTCACCGTCCTCGCGCTCGACCCGCCGGAGGCGGAGCGCCTCGTCCGTCTCGGCGAACTGTCGGTGCGGCGCGTCGTAGTACGTGTCGCGCTGGACGACGGTCCCCAGCGACTCCGCGTCCACGTCCGCGAGTCGCGCACGGACCGCTGCGTGGTCGGCTGGTACCTTCACCTCCACCTCGTACATACTGGACGTCACGGCGAGGCCGGTCAAAAAGGGTGGCCGTCTCCGCCGTGTGACTGGGCTCGCTCCCGTCCCGGTGGTTCGGGCCACGGGCGTGGCTGGCTGCCGACCCGGTCTGCGGCCTGAAACGTGATTCTTAAGAGTCGGACGACTCACCGTTGGAGTATGACCGATGACCAGCAGGCGGAGTCGGTAGAGGAACCGGACGCCGCCGAAGCCGAGGAACCGGAAGACGTCGAGGCCGACGCCGAGGAAGTCGAGGAGGAGAGCGGCCTCCAGCAGGGTGACTTCGTCCGTATCGCGTACACGATGCGCACCATCCCCGAAGAGGACGACGAGGAGGGGATGGTCGTCGACACGACCGACGTCGAAGTCGCCGAAGAGGCGGACATCGACACCGACGAGTACGAGTTCGAGCCACGCATCATCATCCTCGGCGAGGGACACGTGTTCGAGGCCGTCGACGAGGCGCTCGTCGGCTCCGAACCGGGAGACTCCGGGACGGTCACCATCCCCGCCGCCGAGGCGTTCGGCGAGGTCGACGAGGACGAGATTCGCACGGTCAGCGCGTCGAAGATCGACGAGGACGACCGGTACCCCGGTGCACAGGTTCAGGTCGACGGTGAGCAGGGCCGCATCGAGACCATCATCGGCGGCCGCGCCCGCGTCAACTTCAACCACCCGCTCGCCGGCGAGGACCTCGAGTACGACTACGAGGTCCTGGAGGTCATCGACGACCGCACCGAGAAGGCGAAGGGCCTCCTCGGCCTCTACCTCCAGCAGACGCCCGAGCTCTGGATCCAGACCGACGAGGTCGAAGAGGAAGTCGAAGTCGAGTCCGACGACGAGGACGAGGACGCAGAGCCCGAGTACGAGACCGAGACGGTCGAGAAGGAGACGCTGTACATCGAGGCCACGCCCCAGATGACGATGAACCAGCAGTGGCTCTTCTCGAAGCAGCAGATCGCCCAGGACGTCATGAACCGCCTCGACCTCGACCGGGTCATCGTCCAGGAGACCATCGACGGGATGGGCGGCATGATGGGCGGCATGGGTGGTATGATGGGCGGCATGGGCGGCGCCGCACCCGAAGACATCGAGGACGCCATGGACGACGTGGACCTCGACGACGTCGACGTCGACGCCGACGAGATCGCCGAGGAACTCGACGCCGACCTCGACGAGGAGTAAGGCCGCGCTGCGGAGCGGTCCGGCGGTTCTCGGTCGAATCGTACCGTATCCGTTATCCCGGTGGCCCACGCCCTCGTCCGTATGGAACTTCCAGAGAGCGTCCGTGACGACCTCCTCGTCGCCGTCGTCGCGGCCGGCTGTACCGTCGCGCTCACCCTCGCTCTGCGGTTCGGTGCCGGCGTGCGCCCGCCGCTCTTCCCGCGGCTCTCGCCGCTCGTTCCGTACTTCGGCTACCTGTTCTCGAAACGGAGCGGGCCGCTCTCTGCACTCTCGCCGCTGGACTGGATCGGTGCGACCGTCGTAGTGACGCTTCTGACGTTCGCGTACTTCGTCGCGTGAGCGCGCTCAGGCGATGTCGCGGCTCGTGTCGACGTCGACCTCTTCGGTGAGGCGGAGTTTGATAGTCTCGTCGAGCGCGCGTCCGCCGCGGAACTTCGGAATCGCCATCCGGTTCTCGATTTCGGAGCCTTTGACCCGCGTCTCGAGGTCGAAGACGATGTCGGCCATGTGTTCCGTGAGGCCCCGGTTCTCGGGGACACTCCCGGTCTTCATCCCGTGGAGGACGGTGATGCCGCCCGTGTTTATCATGTGCGTCTGGACCTCGTTGAGGAACATCCGGTACCGGGAGGGTTCGACCCGTTCGAGGACGTCCACGATGTCGACGATGAGGTTCGCCTCGTCGGGCAGTCCGCGGATGAGCCGGTGTGCCTGGTCGACAGGCCCATCACCGTCGACGTCGCGGACGGTGGGATTGCCCGTCTGCACCGACGAGCGCTCGAGCGCGTCTCTCACCGCCTCGACCGACCGGGCAGTCGTCAGATAGAGCGTGCCGCGGGCGGCGGTCAGTTCGTAGAGAATCAGTTCCGACTGGCTCGCCGGCCGCGCGCCGAGGTAGACGATGCTTCCCGCCGGGAGGCCTCCGTCGAGTTGCCGGTCGAGGACGGTGATACCGGTGGGAAGCCGCTTCGACATGCGTGTTCGTTCCGGACGGGTACACATAGGGATTCCCCTCCGAATCTCTCGGATGATACTCACCGGGTGACACGAGACTCGTGGCCCTCAGATGGCATGTTTCGGGGCCGTACAGACGCGCTCTAGCTCTCGGATTCGAGCTTCGCGGCCACGCTCGCGTACGCAGTCCTGACACTGCCGGCGTCGAGGACGTCCCCGGTGACGTCCGGAACCGTGCCGAGCACGGGACAGTCGAAGAGGGACTCGACGCCGGGCGGTGCCACGCGCGTCCGCGTCAGCACGAGGCCGTCGACGCGACAGCCGAGCGCCCGCGCCATCGCCGCCGTCTTCGTCGCGTCGCGCAGAGCAGGGGCGCAGGCGGTGGAGACGAGGACGACTCCCGTCGCCGCCGCGAGCGGTGCGGCCGCGTCCGGTCCCGCACCCCCCGGACAGTCGACGACGACCCGGCCGTCCGTCCGGTGGGTGACTCGTTCGAGAATCGTCGTCACGGCGGCGTCGCTCGTCGACGTCGCCGGTGCGGGGAGGACCGAGAGACCCTCGTCGACTCGTTGGGGGTCGGCGTCGGCGGACGCCATCGGTTCCCGGTCGACCCCGGCCATCGCGTGGAGGTTCGGCATGTCCCGGTCGGTGTCGACGACGACCACCGCTCCGTCGATGCCGCGCCCGAGGCCGAGTGCCGTCGTCGTCTTTCCACACCCGCCCTTCCCGCCTGCGACTGCGAGCATGGCCCTCGCTGGCCGCTCGATACTACTTGAACTCCGGGGTGCGGCAGCTCAGTCCTGACAGCAGCCGCCGGCCTCGCCGCCGAAGTCGACCGCGAGGGGTTCGGAGATGGCCTCGTTGACAGTTTCGAGCCGGTCCTGCAGCGCCGCCTGGGCCTCGAGGTACTCGGCCATCACGGGCAGGCCGTGCAGTTCCTGCTGCTTGGACTGCAGCTTCTGCATCCCCTCCTGTGTCGCGTTGCCGGTCTGGCGGGCGAACATAAACTCCTCGCGGAGCTGATTGAACTCGCGGATGTGCGCCTGCGCCTCGTCGTCGGCCTCGACGGCCTGCTTCGCCTCCTCGAACCGCTGGTACTCGTCGGTCTCGGCGATCGCCGCTCCGAGGTCACGACCCATCTGTTCGAGGCTCGTCGTCTCGACGCTCATGCACTCGCTTGGGAGAGCACGTAGTTGAATTTGCCGACTACACCGGGTCGACGGCGAAACCTTCGTGTTCGTGTGACTCCTTCACACTGCCGTGGGAGCGACTCGGCCGACAGGGCGGGCAGACGCCGTCGCGGAGCGGTTGCGCGCCCTCGACCGGCACGCATTCGTCGAGTTCTGCGCCGCGCTCTGGCGCGTCCGCGGCTACGAGACGCGGCGCGCCGGCGACCGGTTCGTCGCCAGTCGATCCGACGAACGCCTCGTCGTTCGCCCGGTGTCCACCGGCTGCGTCGCTCGCGTCGACGCCGCGCTTCGGTGGCGCCTCCGGTCGGACGCCTCCGTCGGCGGTGGTGGCGACGACACCGTCGGCAACGTCGACGTCGTCGTCGCGCCCGCCGACGGCGAGTGGGCGTCCCGGCTCGCCGACCGTCACGACGCCCGGTTCGTCGGCCCGGACACCCTCGTGGACCTCCTCCTGTACGGCGTGTCGCGCACGGACGCCGACGCGCTCACGGACCGGTTCCTCGGGGCGTCGACGACCACGCTCCTCGCAGAGGCGGAGCCCCGACCCGGACGGGACGAGTCGCGACTCGCGACGCCGACTACCCTCGCAGCCGTCGTCGGCGTCGTCTGCCTCGTCCTCGCCGCGGGTGTGGCCGGCGTCTGGGGGCCGGTTCCGGCCGGGTCGGGCGGCGACGCGGCATCGACATCGCCGACCGGTGCGGAGGCGGAACCGTCGACCGGTGTCGACTCGTCCGCGACGTCGACTCCCGACTCGGACGGTGAGAGCGAGGAGCCGTCGGCCCCGAGATATCCGCCGGGCATCGGTGCCGATTCCCTCGACGCGTCGGTCCTCGCGCGTGCACACGCCGACGCCGTCTCGAGGCAGTCGTACCGGCTCATCGTCCGACAGTCCGACACCGACGCGCTGGACGGGGACCGGCGCTGGGACGGCGTCTGGCAACACGCCGTCGTCGAGAGCGAGGAGACGTGGCTGTACACCGTCGTCGGGTACGAGTCGCGGGCGAACGGCTCCGAACTGGTCCAGTACACCCTCTACACCGGTGGGGAGTTCGTCTACCGCCGCGCCGACACGCGGAACGGTACCCGGTACGACCGGTACCCGCTCCGCGTCGACGACTACGGCGTCCACACCGACCGGAGCCGCCAGTACGTCCGCCGCTACCTCTCGACGACAGCGGTCGAGGTGGACCGCGTCTCGTGGCGTCCAGACGAGCACCGCGTCGTCGCGACGGGCCGCCCACGGTACGTCGACGGGAACGTCACGAACTACACCGCGACGGCATTCGTCCACGAGTCGGGGTTCGTCTCGGAACTGACCGTCGAGTTCACGCGAGAGGCGGCGGCGGACGACGACGACCGGACCGCCAGTTTCCGGATGGAGTACGCCGCCGTCGGCGACACGGAGACCCGGCCCCCCGGCTGGTACGACGAGGCTCGGAGCGCGACGGCGGCGAACGCCACCCAGGAGTAGCCCTCTCTCGCGCTGTCGCCTGGGAGTGATCCCCGTGATTCTCGGTTACCGTCCCTCAACGAACGCGACCACGTCGGCGAGTTCCGCCTGTCCGACGCCGTGACCCACGTCGTACGTCTCGTACGTGACGGCCGCACCCATCTCACGCAGGCGCTCTGCGGCCGCCGCGACGCGTGCCTCCGGGATAATCTGGTCGGCCCGGCCCGCCCCGAGGAACACCGGGGTGTCGTCGAGGTCCTCGTCCGACTCGGCGTGCGACGCCGCCAGATAGCCGTGGAGGCCGACGACCCAGTCGTAGTCGGTGGGCGACTCGACCAGGAGCGCCGTGCTGGTGATTGCGCCCTGCGAGAAGCCGAGCAGACCGACCGTGCCGACGTCGAGCGCCTCGCCCGCCGTCGCGACTGTCTCCGTGGCGAGGTCGAGGCTCCGCCGGAAGTCCCCCGCGTGAGGCTGGCTGCGGTGGAGATCGCCGTCCGGCATGTCGAGTTCGTACCACGTGTACCCGCCCATGAGGCGGTCGGGGGCCCGGAGGCTGAGCACGTGCGCCGGCGGGAGGTGGTCGGCCACGGGGAGGAGGTCAGTCTCGTCGGCGCCCCGGCCGTGGAGGACGACGACGAGCGTGTCGTCACCGGCGTCGTCCCCTGGCGGGCGGTAGACGGATTCGAGAGGGAGGTCGGCGTCGAGCGTCTGTCCTGACATCACCCGTGGTAGGGCGGCCGCCCGCAAGAACCCCCGAGTGACACCCGTGTCACTACGTCCGGTGACCCGGTCGTCAGCGACGCCTCACTCGTTGCCGCGTCTCCCGACGCCGAGCGGCTTCCGGCACTTCCGACAGAGGTAGAGGTCCTGTGTCGCCTGGCCGTAGCCGATACCGCCACGCGGTTTCTCCTCGATTTCGGTGATCTCCTCGGTTTCCATCTGGTCCAGCGAGTCCATCGTCGCGCCACACTCGGGGCATTCGATGCTGTCTGCCATGACACTCGTTCGTCGTGTCGTCACTTAACTACACCACGCCCGTGTGACGCGACTGCACGAGAGCGAAAGCCGGAACGGACGGCTTCGGGCGATCCCCGACTCGCTGCGCCGTCCGTGCCGCAACACGAAACGCCGAGGTTAAACGAGTCGACACGCAATAGCTGCCAATGAGCAACGACGCCTACTCCGAGGGCGACCTCCGAAAGACGGGGATGGCCCTGAAGCACGACCGGGAGTGGGATTACGAACTCGACCGCATCGTCGACGCCATCGAAGAGCGCGAGGCGACGACGGTCGGGCTCCAGTTCCCCGAAGGACTCAAGCGTCGCGCCCCGGCCGTCGCGGACGACCTCCGTGCGCTCACCGAGGACGTGACGTTCCTGATTTCGGGCCAGCCCTGCTACGGCGCCTGCGACCTCGACACCTTCCTGATGCGCCGGTCGGACGTCTTCGTCCACTTCGGCCACTCGCCGATGAAGGAGTCGGACAAGATCATCTACGTCCCGCTGTTCTCGAACGTCGACCCCTTCCCCATCCTCGAAGACGCCGTCGACGAACTCGACGAGGAGGAGGTCGGCCTCGTCACCACCGCCCAGCACATGAACCGCTTCGGCGAGATGGTCGACTGGCTCGAGGCGCGCGGCTACGAGGTCCAGACGCGGCGCGGAGACGAGCGGCTCACCCACGAGGGGCAGGTGCTCGGCTGTAACTACGCCTCCGCCGACCTCCCCGCCGACCAGGTGCTGTACGTCGGCGGTGGGAAGTTCCACCCGCTCGGCCTGGCGATGGAACACCCCGAGAAGACGGTGGTCATCGCCGACCCCGTCAACAACGTGGTCACCATCGCCGACACGGAGAAGTTCATGAAACAGCGGTTCGGCGCCGTCCACCGCGCGATGGACGCGCAGACGTGGGGGGTCATCTTCTGTACGAAGATCGGACAGGGTCGGTGGGAGCAGGCGGAGCAGATCCTCTCGGAGAACGACGACGCGTACCTCGTGACGATGGACGAGGTCACCCCGGACCGCCTCCGCAACTTCGACTTCGACGCCTTCGTCAACACCGGTTGCCCCCGCATCACGACCGACGACGGCCCCCGCTTCCACAAGCCGATGCTCACGCCCGGGGAGTACGAAATCGCCGTCGGCAACAAACCGCTCGAAGAACTCTCGTTCGACACCTTCCACGGCACCTGGTGAGCGGTGGCCGCCCCGGACGCTTTTCTCCCCCCGTGACCCAGCGGTGGTTATGCAGTGTGACCCCATCGGCACGGTGTCGACGCCGTTCGAGACCACCAGCGACGCCCCCTCACAGGGGTTTCACGACGACGCCGAGGGCGTCGTCCGCGTCGACGAGGCGTACGCCGCGGGCCTGTCGGGGTTCGACGCCGAGTCGGTCGTGGTCGTGTGGTGGGCCGACCGCGCGGACCGGTCGGTGCTGACGCTCGACCGCGACCCCTCTCGCGGCGTCTTCACCTCTCGGTCGCCCGCCAGACCGAACCCCGTCTGCCTCACCGAGTGTCGCGTGGTCGCCGTGGACGTCGACGCTCGGACGATGACGGTCCGCGGTGTCGACATGGCGGACGGGTCGCCGGTTATCGACCTGAAAGCCTCGCTCGAAGACCGGCGCGACTAGCGCGGACTCAGTGGCGCCGACGGCCGGCGAGCACCAGCAGTACGAGTCCCGCGAGCACGACCGTGACCGGGGTGAAGCCGGGGAACCGCGTCGACGTCGACGACGTCGGCGTCCCCGCCTCGGGGTCGACGACGGTGATGGTGGCCGTCTCGTCGTCGACCCGCGCGGTGTAGGTACCCGAGCTGGTGAACTCGAAGGCGAACTGGACGGTGGCGGTGCTGCGCGCGGGCACGGACACCTCCCGGGTCTCGATGGGTTGTCCGTCCAGTTCGAGGGCGACCGGGTGGGTTCCCGCGACCCGCTGTGGGTTCCGGACCGTCACCACGACGACGGCCCGGACGTTCGTCGAGATGCGCGAGGGCTCGAACGAGACGTTGGTCACGACAGTCCCGTCCGCGGTGTCCGCCGCCTGCGGTGTCGTCGTCCCGCTCGCGTCGGAGGTGGCAGTCAGCGTGGCGGTGTCCACCGACGCCGTCACGGCCTCTACGTCCGCACCGTCTTCGCTCGCGTCGCTCTCGGCGGCCCCGCCGCCGCCACTCCCGCTGCTCGCTCCGCCGCCTCCCGCTCCTCCGACGCTTCCGCCGTCCCCGCCACCACCGTTGCTGTCGTCGTCCGCCGCGTCGTCCGGGCCGTCGCCGCTGTCGTCACCGTCGTCGCTATCGTCGTCGTCACTCCCGTCGCCGTCGTCGTCGATGCTGTCGTCACCGTCGTCACCGTCGTCGTCGGGCGCCGGTGCGCCACCTCCACCGCCGCCGGAGGGACCGTCGGAGTCGGAGTCGTCTGACTCGGGCGCGGCGGTCGGTTCGACCACGACGTCGTGCGTGTAGCGCATGTCGACGACCGGGGTCGGCGCGTCGTCCGACAGGCTCGACTCGTCGAGGTCGACCCTGACCGTGTTCGTCCCCTCGCGAACCCACGACGGGTCGGGGTCGAGCGAGACCGTCTCACCCGCGGCGAGCGTCCGGGACGTGTTCAGCCGGTTCCCGTTCACCGACACCGACGGGGCCACCGACTCGGTCCGCTCCGTGTACGACAGCGACCACTCGAGCGTGTCGCCGCCGCTGTAGTTCACGGTCAACGCCGTCGCATTCTGTGAGAGGTCGACCGGTCGTGACTTCGACGACTCGCCGGTCGAGAAGCTCCCGAACGAGACGGACGTCCCGTCGTCGGCGGTCACGGAGACGTCACTCGGCGGGGTGGAGACCACCTCGAGCGGGAACGGCGTCGACACCAGGTTCCCGCCCCACGACGCTCGTGTCGTCCCGTCCTGCTGTCGGTCGTCGACGGGCGTCCCGAACGACGAGTCGGTACGCTCGACCGTGACGAACTCGACGGTGACGGTCGAACCGTTCGTGTCGTACTCGTCGACGTCGATGGTCTGCCACCCCTCGCTGTTCGGTACCTCCCACCCCTCCTTCACCAGCGTCCCCTCGCCGTACGTCGCGTCGGGGCCCTCACCCCGGACGATGTAGACGTCGACCACCGCACCGGTCCCGCCGACCGTACTGTGGTAGGTCCGTATCTCCCCGATGGTCGACGGCGGCCGAGTGATGCGTATCTCCGAGTTCGTCTGTCCGTAGAGACCGATGACACCGTCGCCCTGATTGTACTCGCTCGACACCGTCTGCGTCTCCGCCGTCAGGGTCAGTTCGGGTTCACCATCTGCCGGTCCCGTGGGCTCCGACGTGCCGGCGATGGAGACGGGGAGGGTCTGGCCGTCCTCGGTTACGGTACCGCTGTCGACGTCGTCCTCGCGCGCCACGGCGCCGGTCAACTCGACGGTGAAGTCCTCGACCCGGTCGTAGTCGCCGAGTTCGTACTCGAAACTCGACCCGCTCGTCACGTTTGTCTCGACGAGCGAGACGGTCGACGTCTGCTGCGCCGCCGTCGCACCCGACGTCAGGGCTGCGTCCACGGGGAGCACTGTCGAGGACGCCCCGGCGGGTCCGGCCGCGACAGGGGCGAACGCGAGTACCAACACGAATCCGATGACGAGGGCGTGGCGGGTTCGGCTCATGAGCGTATCACACCGTCGTGCGGGTCCGGCGCGCCCACGACGGCTCGTGTGCTCCTCGGTGTCGCTTTGGGAACAAAACATGTTCTGAACGCCACAGGTATGTCTCGAATCCGTGAACGAATCCGTCAGACGACCGTCGGTCGAGCGGCAGACGTCGCGGTCCCGAGGGCCGTCGAGGACCGGTCACGAGGCGCCGCTCGCGCACGTACTGCGTCTCGCGCGCGCCTCACCCGCTCACGCGTCGCGTCTCTCGCGTTCGGCCACCGCACGCTCCACGTAGTCGACTGCCTCGGCGGGCGTCTCACAGGCGTGGACCCCTTCGACCGTGTGCGTTCGGAGCCCCGCGACGGGCCTGTCGAAGACGAACGCGTACCCGATTTCGGAGAGGGTACCGCCACTCCCGGCGACGGCGACGACGGCGTCGCCGTTCATCACGACGAGTGCGTTCCGCGCGTGTCCCAGCCCCGTCGCGACGGCCGTCTCGACGAACGGGTTCGCGTCGGCGACGCGCTCGCCGGGCAGGATGCCGACAGTGTGTCCGCCGGCGTCTCGCGCTCCCGCGCAGACGCCCCGCATCACGCCGCCGAGGCCGCCACAGACGACAGTGTGGCCGCGTTCACCCAGTCGGGTACCGAGCGCCCGGGCTACTCCGACGGTTTCGGCGTCGACGTCACTCCCGCCGATGACACTCACGCGCACCGGTGTCGTCCCCCATCCTTCGGTCGCACGTCTCCCCCGACGTGCCGTCCGTACTTGACTCAGGCGGGTCGCGGCGTCACGTCGTCGTCGACGCCGACGCCGAGCGCTCGCAGCGCCCGAGACATCTGACCGAAGTGGGCCGTCCGACGTTGTTCGGAGGGCATGGTTTCTGATATTCTTCCGCTCGCGTCATAGTTCTTCCCCCTGTATTTCAGTGACGCCGGACGGACCCGTCCCCCGTACTGTCCGACGTGCTCCGCCGCCGGAACTGTTATATCTCCTCCCACGTTCGATGTGCTCATGACGATACAACGACGTCGATTCCTCCAGGCAGCGGGCGTGGGAACGATCGTGGGACTCGCTGGCTGTACCGGCGACTCCGACCAGGACACAGGAACCGCGACGACGAGCGGGACACAGCAGTCGCAGAGCGGCGGGAGCCAGTCGGGGTCGGGGTCCGGCGGTGGCGGTGGCGGTGGCATCGGCGACGGCGAACTGGTCCTCGCGACGACGACGAGTACGTACGACACGGGGCTCCTGGACGCCATCCACCCGACGTTCGAACAGGCGACGGGTCTCACCATCAAGACGCTCCCGAAGGGCACCGGTGCGAGCATCCGGACGGCGCGGGACGGCGACGCCGACGTCATCCTCGTCCACGCACGCAACGCCGAGGACCAGTTCATGCAGGACGGCTACGGCGTCAACCGGCGTGACGTCATGTTCAACGACTTCGTCGTCGTCGGTCCGGAGTCGGACCCCGCAGGCATCAACGGCGTGTCGAGCGCGACGGAGGCGTTCACCACCATCGCCGACTCGGAAGCCACGTTCGTCTCCCGCGGCGACGACTCCGGGACGAACAAGAAGGAACTCGTCATCTGGGAGCAGGCCGGGACGGACCCGAGCGGGCAGTGGTACCGCGAAATCGGGAAGGGAATGGGCGACACGCTCGTCCAGGCAAGTCAGACCGGGGCGTACACCCTCGCCGACCGGGGGACGTACCTCTCGATGCAGAACGAGGTCGACCTCGTCATCCACGTCCAGGGGCCGCTCGAGGGCGGGCCGGTCATCCTGAAGAACCCCTACGGCGTCATGGCGGTCAACCCCGCCGTGTACGAGAACGTCAACTACCAGGCCGCGATGGCGTACATCGGCTTCCTCACCAGCCCGCAGGGACAGACGATGATCGAGGAGTACACCGCGAACGGCTCGCAGCTGTTCTTCCCGAACGCCCTCGCGGAGGACCCGCAGTTCGGTCAGTACGTCCCGCAGGGGTACACCGCGTCGCAGGCGAACTCCCTGTCGACCGAGGACAAGCGGTTCCTCCACTGGGTCGAGACGCGCGTCCCATCGAACTACTGAACAGGGTCGAGTCCGACCCTCCTCCGACGAATGCTTCCAGAGACACTCCTGCTCCCGGGACCGCCCTTCCAGTTCCAGCTCCCCGAGCGGGGGTGGGCGTACGTGTTCAGCATCGTCGTCGTCTCGCTGCAGGTGAGCCTCACCGCGGTGGCGCTCAGCACGGCCATCAGCGTCCCTGTCGCACTCACGGTGGGGTTCACCGACTTCCCGGGCAAGCGAATCGTCACGGCCGTCATCAACACCGGGATGGGCTTCCCCAGCGTGGTCGTCGGTCTCGTCGTCCTCATCGTCATCTCGAACAGTGGCCCGCTGGGCGACTTGCAACTCGCGTTCACTCCCCAGGCGATGATCATCTCGCAGGTCATCCTCGCGACGCCGGTCATCACCTCCATCGCGCTGTCCTCCGTGGAGGAGATCAGCCAGCCGGTCCGCGACGCCGCCTTCGCGATGGGGGGGACGAGCGCCGACGTGAGCCTCGTCGTCGTCAAGGAGGCGCGCTACGGTATCGTCACCGCCGTCCTGGCGGGGTTCGGCCGCGCCATCAGCGAAGTCGGGTCCATCCTCATCGTCGGGGGCAACATCGTCTTCAGCGACGGCCAGTCGTACACGCGGACGCTGACGACGGCCATCACCGTCGAGGCGCGACAGGGACGGTACGAGGTGGGTCTCGTCCTCGGTGTCGTCCTCCTCGTGCTGGTTCTCGCGGTGAACGCGCTCGGGTCGTGGGTCCGCAGTCAGGGCCGTGGACGGGGGGCACGGTGAGATGACGCTGGCTGTCGAGGACGTGTCCGTCTCGTTCGGCGACGACCCCGTGCTCGAGTCGGTCTCGCTCGACGTCTCACCGGGCGAGGTGGTGACGGTGGTCGGCCCCTCCGGGACCGGCAAGACGACGCTCATCCGCCTGTTCGCGCTGTTCGGCCCGCCCGACACCGGACGGGTCACCGCCGACGGCGACGACGTCTGGCGACTCTCGGACGACCGCCGACTCGCGGTCCGTCGGCGGGTGGCGATGGCCTTCCAGGAGCCCAGTCTCTTCAACGCGCCCGTCGCCGAGAACGTCACGTACGGTCTCCGCGTCAGGCGGTCCTGGCCCGAGCGGGTGCGCACTCGCCTCACCCGACTCGGCCAGGGAGACTCCCTTCCGGCGGCTGCCGAGGAGGCGCTGGAGACGGTCGGTCTCGAGGGGAAGACCGACCAGAACGCGCTGTCGCTGTCGGGCGGGGAGGCACAGCGCGTCGCGTTCGCGCGTGCGCTCGCGGTGGAACCGGAGTACCTCCTTCTCGACGAACCGACCTCGAACCTCGACCCACGGAACACCGCCGTACTCGAGGGGGCCATCGAACGCGCACGGGAACGGGGCGTCGGCGTCCTGGTCGCGACGCACGACATGCACCAGGCAGAACGGGTCTCCGACCGGGTGGCGTTCGTGCTGGAGGGCGAACTCGTCGAGTGTCTCGAGACGGAGCGGTTCTTCGAGTCGCCGCGCGACCCGCGGACGCGACAGTTCATCGACGGGGAACTGCTGTACGACGAGTCGCCCGACCCCGGGAGGAACGGGCTTGCCCGCACGGAACTGTAGCCGTACCCGTGACCGGACCTGTCTCGCGCCCCGGGCCGACCGGTCTGGCCGGGACAGCTTTATTCGACGCGGTTCACCCACCCGGTGTGGAGGGAATCCCAGACGCGTCAGTCCGTATCGAGGCCGGCGACGTTGCCTTCGACGCCCGCGACGCGGCGCTGCTCAGAGCCGTCGACGACCACGGCTCGCTCAACGCCGCGGCGAGTGCGCTGGAGCGGTCGTTCGCGCACGCCCAGCGGCGCGTGGTCGAACTCGAGGAGGCGTTCGGCTCGCTTGTCGAACGGCGACGTGGCGGCGCCGGCGGCGGGGGGAGCGAACTCACCGAGCGCGCGCGTGACCTCCTCGCCCGGTTCGACCGCCTCGGTGCCGAGTTCGCTGGCGCCGCCGACGCCACGCTCTCGGTGTTCGCCGGGCACGTCGTCGAGGTAGACGGCGAACTCGCGACGGTCGAAACGGTTCCCGGACGCGTCCTGACGCTCGTCCCGCGCGACGTCACCCCGGGCGAGAGCGTCGAGGTGTCGGTCCGGGCCGACGCCGTGACCGTCGAACTGCCCGCGGAGGCGCCGGCCCCCGACGCGACCAGCGCCCGGAACCGCTTCGAGGGGGAGGTGTCGGAAGTCGTCAGAGGGGAGTCCGTCGGCCGCGTCGCCGTCGACGTCGGCACCGAGACGCCGCTGTGGGCGATTCTCACTACCGACAGCCTCGACCGGATGGCGCTCGACGTGGGGGAGACGGTGGTCGTCTCGTTCAAGGCGACGGCGACGCGGGCGCTCCCGCGCGCGTAGCGCCGACGTCCACAACGCTTAGACCGGCTCCCGTCGAACGCTCTCGCATGTCGACATCCGACTGGGGCGACTGGTTGCCCCGCGCCGTCGCGGAGGCGGAGCCCGACACCGTCGCCGTCTGGTATCTCGGCTGCAACGGTTTCTTCCTGAAGGGACACGAGGGGACGACGCTCGCCATCGACCCGTACGTGGGGCTCGGCGACCCGCCGCGGACGGTCCGGATGGTGCCGGTGCCGTTCGACCCCGCGGACGTCGCGGAGATGGACGCGGTGCTGGCGACGCACGAACACACCGACCACGTCCACGGGCCGAGCCAGGCACCCATCCTCGCGAACACGGGCGCGACGCTGTACGGCCCGGACGACGCCCTCGCCGTCGCCCGCGAGGAGGAGGCCTGGACCGACGAGTGGGCCGTCACCGACGACCAGTTCTCGGAGGTCGAAGAGGGTGACACGTTCGAGGTCGGCGAGTTCACGGTTCACGTCGAACCCTCGTACGACCCCGACTCGACGCACCCGGTGACGTACGTCGTCGAACACGCGAGCGGGACGTTCTTCCACGGCGGCGACACCAAGCCCGCCGAGGAGTTCACCGACGTCGGGGAGCGGTACGACATCGACCTGGGCGTGCTGGCGTTCGGCGCGGAGGGCAACATCGCGGACAAGGAGACGGGCGAACCGGTCCACACCAAGTGGTACGCCGACGAGAACGAACTCGTCCGGGCGGCGAAGGACCTCCGTCTCACCCGCTGTCTCCCCTCCCACTGGGACATGTGGAAGGGGATGACCGCGGACCCGACGGGGCTGCACCACCACGCGGCTTCGTTCGCGTACCCCGAGCACCTCGAAATCGTCGAAATCGGCGACCGGGTCGACCTCTGAGGCGACGACGTCGCCGTCGTCGGCCGTTCGGAGCCGTCGGCGGTGGGAGCGTCTCACCCGACCGAGATTCTCTGGATTGATAGATACCCCCGCGCAATTTATGTAAGCGCTGACGGTACCCAATCGCATGAGTTCCGACCCCAGCGCCGACGGGGCGCGTTCTGTCAGGGAGGGTCCGGTGACGGTGACGAAGTCGTTCGAGGCCGAGGAGTTCCCCGTACCCGCGGTCAAGTTCGTGATCGAATCCGACGCTTCCGAGCCCGTGAGCATCAGGCTGGTCGACGCCATCCCGGAGTCGTTCCCGATGGAGAACGTCGGCTTCCACCCCGACTACGAGAAGGACCACTGGACCGCCTACAAGAGCCACCGCGTCGAGTACGACCGCACCCTCGACCCCGGCGAGTCGACGACGACGGTGTACGGCATCCGACTCGACGACACGGGGATGGACCCCGACGCGTTCCTGGCCGACCCGAGCCTCTCGCTCCTGGACGCGAGCGACGTCGGCGCGGCCGACGACGCCATCGACGACGTCCTCGGAGAGGACTCGAACCAGCTCGTCCGAGACGTCCTCTCGGGCGAACGCGAGGCACTTCCCGGACTGGGAGCGAACGACGGCGTCGACGCCCCCGACCTCACGGCGGACGCGTCCGGCGGCGGCGACCCCCACCCGGAGGACGTCACGCTGGACCTGGACGACGACGCGGCCGCCGCTGCCGTCGACGACGGTGACGAGAGCGACGGGAGCGACGACGGCGACGAGGCGTCGCCGCGCCCGGACGCGTTCGACGGCTCGGGCGAGTCCGTGACCGAACCGACGGAGGACGCCGTCGTCACGGCCGTCGGCGTGGGCGCGGCCGACCACGACTCCGCGGTGGAGGCCGGCACGGACACTACCCCGGAGGAGGACCTCGAACTCGAACTGAACCTGGACGACGAGGGGGAGACGCCGACCGAGGCGGAGGCACGAGGCGTGCCGGACGTATCGAGCGATGCCGACGCCGACAGCGATGCGGAGGAGCGGACGGGCGGGCCGCACGTCACCGCCGGGAGCGTCCTCGCGACGCTCGCCGCGGAACTCCGCCGGGCGGACGCCGACCCCGACGACGTGGCCGCGCTCCGGGACGCGCTGGGCGCCGAAAGCGGAGCCGAGTCCGTTCCCCGGAGCGTCGACCTCCGCATCAAACGACTCCAGAACCAGGTCGAGGACCTTGCGGCGTACTCGGCGGGGCTCGAGGCGTTCCTCGACGAGGAGGGGACCGCCGAGGACCTCATCGAGGGGTTCCGCGGGGACGTCGCGGAGCTCACCGAAGAACTCGACGAACTGTCGGCCGGCGTCGCCGACGCCGCGGACGACCGCGGGCGCCTCCACGAGGACGTGAGCGACCTCCGCTCGGACCTGTCCGGATTCGACGATCAGCTCGCGGCCGTCGAGGACCGCGTCGAAGGGGCGACCGAACGGCTGGCGGGGGTCGACGACCGCGTCGACGCCATCGACGACCGTCTGGACGCCGTCGACGACCGCTTCGACGAGACTGCGGACCGGCTAGAGCGCGTCGACGACAGACTCGACGAGACTGCGGACCGGCTAGAGCGCGTCGACGACAGACTCGACGAGACGGTCGACCGACTCGAAGACGTCGACGACCGCTTCGACGCCGTCGACGACAGACTCGACGAGGTGGCCGCGCGAGCCGAGAGCGCCGACGACACCGCGGCGCGCCTCGACGACGAGATGGGCGAGGTGCGCGAGGAACTGGCGTCGCTCGACGGCGACATCACCGCCGCCCGCGAGTCGCTCGAGGCGGAGATGGAGGCGCTCCACGAGACCGTCGAGGAGGAGGCCGCACCGGTGCGCGAGGACGTCTCGACGCTCCGCGAGGACGTCGCCGAACTCGACGACACCGTCGAGGAGTTCCGGGCGTTCCGGGACCGACTCAGCAACGCGCTCGGGCCGATGGTCGGCGGAAGCCCGGGTGCCGGTGCCGACGCCGGGGCCGGTGTGGGCGGAGACGACGCCGACACGGACGGAGAGGGCCCGGGCGACCAGGCTGACGCCGACGGGGGCGACGAGGACGCGGACCACGACGAGGACCAGTACGACGACTAGTGTCGGCTGTTCTCGTGGCACAGGACCGGTAGCGAAGCGCAACCGGTTTACCACCGGTCGTCCACACTCCGACAATGACTGCGACGGTCCGGGTCGCCGTCCCGCGCAAGGGACGGCCGCTCGAGGCGGTGCTGGAACGCCTCGCGACGAACGTCGGCGTCGACGACCTGGCCGACGAAATCTCCTCGACGCTCCGCTACGAGAAGAGCGTCACCAAGGGGCGGTCCGAACCGGACCGCGACGTGTACGACCGACTGGCCGACTACAGCGACCTCTCGGCTCCGACGCGGCCGGAGTTCACCCTCCTGCGCGACGACCGCGACGGGATGCCGCGCCGGGTCGTCTTCGACTCCGTCGAGGTGGACGCTGGCGACGTCCGCCTCCACCTCGTGGGGCGGGAGGAACCGTTCCGCGCGCTCCGGACCCACGAGTTCGCGCTGGGGTTCGACAGCGCCGACCTCGTCCTCGAGGAGGTCGTGTCGCTCGACGAGGAGGGCATCGCGAACCTCGCGGACGTGAACGCACGCATCGACCCGATGGAGTCCGACGTCCGCGTCGTCTCCGGCCTCGGTGACACGGTCTACCACACGTTGATGGCGACGCCCGAGACACTCCCCCCGAAGACGGACCTCGACCGCGACTTCGTCCGTGACTACGAGGGGCCGCTCTGTATCTCCCCGCGGTACGAACGGCTGGTCGAGGCCGTCCTCGGGACCGGTGCCATCGAACGCGTCGACTTCGTCTACCCGTCCGACGCGGCCGAGGAAGAGGCCGCCATCGCCGAGACGGGCCTCGGCGTCTACCTCACCGTCACCGGGTCGACCGCACGCGAGCACGGACTCGTCCTCGGCGACCACCTCTTCCCCAGCGAGACGGTCCTGATGGAGAACCGCGCCGAGACCGACGCTGCGGAGGAGGCGGCGAAGGAACTGCTCTCCGCGCCGACCGACGAGACGCAACTGGTCGTCTGAGGGACGCACGGGATAGAGCCGGCCCGCGCCGCCGGTGCCGAAAGGCCCTCCTGCCGGCGCCTCGTGGCCGACGTATGACCGACGACACCGTGAGCCGCGTGTGGACGCTCGCCCGCCGACCGACCGGCACACCCGACCCGGACTGTTTCGAACTGGAGACGCGTGCCGTGCCCACGCCCGGGGCCGGTGAGGCGCTCGTCCGGACCCGCTACCTCTCGGTCGACCCCTACATGCGCGGCCGGATGCGCGCGGGGGAGTCGTACGCCGAGCCGTGGGACGTCGGCGCGCCGCTCCGGGGCGGCGTCGTCGGCGAGGTGGTCGAGCCGAACGGCACGGGGTTCGCGGCCGGAGAACTCGTCGTCGGCAACCTGACGTGGGCGGACTACACCGCCGCCCCCGCCCACGAACTGAATCGCGTCGCCGTGGGCGACCTGCCGGCGTCGACGGCGCTCGGCGTCCTCGGGATGCCGGGACGGACCGCCTACTTCGGTACCCGGGAGGTGGCCGACCCACGCCCCGGCGACACGATGGTGGTGAGCGCCGCCGCGGGTGCGGTCGGCTCCGTCGTCGGGCAACTCGCGTCGATGGCCGGCGCACGAGTGGTCGGCACCGCCGGCTCCGAAGAGAAGGTCGAGTGGCTCTCCGAACTCGGCTTCGACGCGGCGGTCAACTACCGGACGGCGGACGACTACGACGCCGCGCTCGCCGACGTCGCACCCGACGGCGTCGACGTCTACTTCGACAACGTGGGCGGGGCGCTCACCGACGCGGTCTTCGAGCACCTGAACACCGACGCCCGCGTCGCCGTCTGTGGACAGATTGCGCTCTACAACGCCGACGACCGGCCGACCGGTCCCCGTAAGCTCCGGAAGCTCATCGAGACCCGCGCCCGCGTCGAGGGCTTTCTCGTCAGCGACTTCGCACCCCGGTTCGAGGCGGCGACCGCCGACCTCCGCCGGTGGGTGACGAACGGCGACCTCTCGTACCGTGAGACGGTGACCGACGGCCTCGACCGGGCCCCGGAGGCGTTCCTGGGGCTGTTCGAGGGGGAGAACGTCGGCAAGCAGGTCGTCCGGGTGTCGTGACCTACTCCTGCTGGCGCTGACGCATGCTCTGTCGGGTGAACTGCGGTCTGACGCTGAGCCCGCGCGACCGACGACGCATCGCCCGAACGAAGAAGAGTCCGACGACGACGGTTCCGGCCGCAGTCACCTCGGCGGCCAGCAGGTCGGAGAACGCGAAGAGGACGGTCGTCGACAGTGCCCCGGCGGCGAACAGCAGGCCCCAGACGACCCGACTGGCGAGGGTGTCCAGCGACTCGTTACGCTCCACGAGGTCGACGTCGAGGGCCACGCGCTCTCGGTCGACGTCGGCGAGCACCTCGTCGGCTCTCACCGGCGTCCCGACGACGCCGCTCACGAGGTCGCTCAAACTCTCCTCGAACCGGTCGCGGAGCGCCCGGACGTTCTCCTCGCGTCTCCCCTGGGCGCTGACGTAGTCGTTGACGACGGCGATGAAGTCGAAGTCGTCGTCGAGCGTGCGACACACACCTTCGAGGACGGTCGAGACCCGGACGATGAGCGCGAGGTTCTGTGGGAGTCGCAGGGGGAACTCGTAGAGCGTCCCCTGGAACTCCGAGACGATCTGTCTGACCTCGTACACCTCCACACCACCGCCACGGAGGCTCTCGAACACCAGTTCGAACACCTCGCGCATCCACCCCCGGTCGACGCTCGGGTCCAGCGCGCCGAGTTCGATGAACGTGTCGATGACCGTCTCGACGTCGTCGTTCGCGACGGCGACGTAGAAGTCGAAGAGTTTCTCCTGGGTGTACGCGTCGAGGCGACCCGTCACCCCGAAGTCGTAGAAGACGAGAGTGCCGTCGGCCTGGACCGCGATGTTCCCGGGGTGGGGGTCGGCCTGGAAGAGGCCGTGGTCGATGATCATGTCGATGTACGTCTCCTCCAGGCGGCGGACGAGCGACTTCCGGTCGAGACCCATCGCGTCGATGGCGTCGACGTCGTTTATCTTCACCCCGTCGACGTACTCCATCGTCAGTACGCGTCGGGTCGAGTAGTCAGAGAGTGCCCGTGGAATCGTGACCCGGGGTTCCTCGGCGAAGTTCTCGCCGACGGCCGTCAGCATCTCGGCCTCGTGTTCGTAGTCGAGTTCCTCCCGGATGGTCGTCTCGAACTCGTCGGCGAGGTTCTCCATCGTGAACGCCTGTCCCGGAGGGGCCACGGTGAGGACGAGGGGGAGGAGCGTCTGCACCACCCGCAGGTCGGCCTCCACGCGTTCGACGATGCCCGGCCGGCGCACCTTGACTGCGACCCGTTCGCCGTCGAGGACGGCGGTGTACACCTGTCCGAGCGACGCCCCGCTGATGGGGTCGGTGTCGAACTCGTCGAACGTCTCGTCGACGGGGCCGAGGTCGTTCTCGACAACCGGGCGCACCTCCTCCCAGGGGTCGGGTGGGACGCGGTCCTGCAACCGGGAGAGAACCCCGATGTACGTCGG
This sequence comes from Salinigranum sp., assembly GCF_041641895.1. NCBI lineage: Archaea > Methanobacteriati > Methanobacteriota > Halobacteria > Halobacteriales > Haloferacaceae > Salinigranum > Salinigranum sp. The sequence goes on from NZ_JBEPXO010000024.1 coordinate 28,648, forward strand.
TGGGAGGACGTCCGGCCGGGTCGAGAGAATCTGCCCGATTTTGATGAACGTCGGACCGAGGTCAAGTAGCGTCTCCAGCAGGTACTCGGCGCGTCGGCGCCTGACGGCCTCCGTCACTTCTCGGGACGGGCCGAAGAGCAGGAAGCGACGCCTGTCGCGCGCGTGGGCGAGAACGAGCGGGAGGAACGACCACACCACGACCACGAACCGTCGGTACGAACGTAGCGTCACGCGGAGTCCCGACGGTGGGTCGACACCTGCCTCCGAGTACCCTGACACGTCGGGTCGGAAGGGTGGAGCGTGGTTAAACGTGGTGACTTCCCCTGCCACGGCGGCCACTGGTCCGCACGGCTGGCGGGGTGCCGCTCGATGCCGACGGGGTGACTCGCGGTGTGAACAGAAATTTCTGGATTCTTGCTGTGCGGCCACAGACCCTCTTTCGGTTAGAATTGAAATAGTGAAATTTCATGCGAGTATCCGGGGATATATATTTTATTTTGTGTAATATGCGTTAGATAAATATAGAATTAAAGTAATCTGAGAGCGAGGTCGAACTGCTATCTAATTTAATATATGCGGATTACCCCCCTCAGTCGACAGCTCCCCTCTCGGCCGTCTGATGAAATTACAGAGCTATACGTGTAATTGACGTCGACGTCCCGGGTGGAGGTCCGTCGGCCCCGACTCTCACCAGACTGTCGGGGCAGCGGTCGGTCGGCGCGGTCCGAGCGCGGGGACGGCGTTCACTGGGGGTACGCCAGGTTGAGTTCGATTTCGTTCGCCATGCCGAGCATCAGGTCGGGCACCTCGACTTCGAGCTTCTGCCCTTTCATCCGGTGGGACGGTCCCGAGACACTCAGCGCCCCCAGGACGTCCCCCTTCGCGTCGTGCACCGGCACGCCGACTGCGTTGAGGCCCCGGAGGTTCTCCTCGCGGTTGAACGAGAAGCCGCGTTCGCGGACGGCGGCGAGTTCGGTGAGGAGTTCCTCCTCGTCGGTGACCGTCCGGTCGGTGACGGCGGCGAGGCCGTGCTGGTCGAGAATCTCCCGGACGCGGTCCTCGGGGAGGTGCGCCAGAATCGCCTTGCCGGCCGCCGTCGAGTGGAGGTGGATGCGGCGTCCGATGCCGGAGTCCGTCTGGACCGCGTGGCTCCCCGTCTCCCGGTAGATGTAGACGCCCTCGCCGTTCTCCTCGACGATGAACTGCGCCCGTTCGTCGAAGCGCTCCGCGAGCGTCTTCACGTGCTCCTGGATGAGACGGAACTCCGACCGGTGGTTCCGGACCTCCTCGCCGAGTTCGAGGAACCGGAGTCCCAGTCGGTACTCGTCGCCCTCGCGGACGATGAACCCGAGGTTCGTCAGCGTCGTCAGGTGCGCGTGGACCGTGCTCTTCGCCAGACCAGTCTTGGCGGTCAACTCCGCCAGACTCGCCGTTCGGCCCTCCCGAATTCGTTCGATGATGCCGAACGACAGCTCCACCGAACGGATGTTGTCGTCCGAGTGAGCGATGGGGTCCATGTGTCGTGTGCCCATAATCCACCACCAATCTTAACTCTACCTCCACCGACCCCCGGTAGGGGACGCAGAGGAGCGCTCTCGCTCGGTGAACCGGGGGGAGCGGACTCCTCGGGCCCGACCGTTCAGCCCTGGCGAACGGTCGCCGGGCCCCCGTCGCGGCCCGGCCGGCAGTATCTGGCGCGAGACGTCCCGACCGACCCGTGAGTCGTTGTCGCTCACCGTGGGGCGGTTTCTCACGTACTGTGAGTATCGTTCACTCGTCACAATCGTGAGTAAATCCGATCAGAGTCGTTCGTCACTCGGGAACGGTTGGACCCTCTTCGCGACCGTACTGTATCCTGACACGTTCCGCGTGGTCCGACTCTCGCGTCAGTACGACCGCGGGAGGCCGAGCACCTTCTCGCCGAGGTAGTTGAGCACCAGTTCCTGTGTGATGGGGACGAGACGCGTCAGGCGTGCCTCGCGGAAGTAGCGCTCGACGTCGTACTCGGTGGCGACGCCGAACCCGCCGTGGGTCTGGACGGCCGCGTCCGCCGCGGCGAACGCCGCCTCGCTGGCGAGATACTTCGCCATGTTCGCCCGCGCTCCGACGTCGGTCCCTCGCTCGGTGTCGACGACGGCCGCGGCGCCGTAGGTGAGTTGTTTCGCCGCCTGTACCTGTGCGTACGCCTTCGCCAGCGGATGCTGTATCGCCTGGTTCTGTCCGATGGGTCGGCCGAACACCTCACGCTCGTTCGCGTAGGCGACGCCCCTGTCGATGGCGAGTTCGCCGAGGCCGACGCACTCGGCGGCGATGACGAGTCGTTCCTCGTTGAGTCCGTCGAGCACCTGGTAGAACCCGTCGCCCTCCTCGCCGACGAGGCGATCGGCGGGCACCCTGAGGTCCTCGAACCACAACTCGAAGGCGTGGACCGCGTTGCTCGCCGACTTCGGGATGGGCTTCATCTCCAGGCTGCCGGTCGAGACGGCCTCGTCGATGTCGACGAGGAACATCGAGATGCCCCGGGTCCGCTTCTCGACCTCGTCGAGGGGCGTCGTCCGCGCCACCAGGAGGACGTAGTCGCTCGCGTCGACGCGGGAGGTCCAGATCTTCTGGCCGTCGACGACGTAGTCGTCGCCGTCGCGCGTGGCGAACGTCTCGATCGCCGTCGAGTTCGACCCCGCGTTCGGCTCTGTCAGGCCGAACGCCTGGATAGCCTTCTCTCCCGCGGCGACTGCGGGCAGGACATCCCGCTTCAACGACTCGCTCCCGTAGCGGACGATGGGCACGGAGTTGTAGATGCCGCCGTGGACGGCCTGCGAGGCCGTGAACCCCCCGCCGCTGCGGGCGATTTCCTCCATCATCACCACCGTCTCGGGCGTCCCCATCCCCGCGCCACCGTACTCTTCGGGGACGAGGATGCCGAACCAGCCGTGTTCGCCGAGTTCCTCGACGAACCCCGTCGGGTACGACGCCTCGCGGTCCCGTTCGCGCCAGTACTCGTCGTCGTACCCCGCACAGACCTCGCGGACGCTGTCCCGGACCAGTCGCTGTTGCTCCGACAGTTCGACGATATCCGTCGCTCGGGTCATTCGTCACGAGTAAGCGGGTGGGTAGGATAAACGTATACGTCTCCGGGGCTGCCGAACGCGACGCCGCTCGGACGACCCCCAGCAACCTTTTATACCTCGCTCTGTGTCATCTCCTCTCGTGACAGGGAACAGCAGGCACCGACAGAGGACGGTACCGTGGCGGGGACGACCGGAACACCCCGCCGATGGCTGACGAGACGGTCACGAGGCGCGTCGCCACCGGCCTCCAGCCGACCACGCCAGTCGCAGCCGCCACCGAGATACCCGACGACGCGACGCTCGTTCTGAGTGGGTTCGGGCGGGCGGGCTACCCGAAGGCCGTCCCCCTCGCCCTCGCCGAGAGCGGACGGGACCTCTCGCTCACCGTCATCAGCGGCGGTAGCGTCGGCGACGAAGTCGACACCGCACTGGTCGAGGCTGGTGCCGTGGCTCGCCGGTTCCCGTACCAGGCGACCCGAGTAGCCCGCGACGCCGTCAACGCGGGCGACGTGGCGTTCCACGACCGTCACATCTCGCGCCTCGGCGACGAGGTGGCGTTCGGTCACTTCGGAACGCCCGACGTGGCGCTCGTTGAGGCCGTCGCCGTCGGCCCCGACTGGCTCGTCCCCACGACGTCCATCGGCCACACGCCGACGTACGTCGCGACGGCGCGCCACCTCGTCGTCGAGGTGAACCACGCCCAACCGCTCGCGCTCCAGCACCTCCACGACGTGTACGACCGCGGCTCCCCGCCCACGCGCCCCCCGATACCGCTCTCGACGCCGGGCGAACGCATCGGCTCCCCGCGCGTCCCGTTCGACCCCGACAAACTCCTGGCGGTCGTCGAGACGGACCGCCCCGACACCCCGTACACGTTCCGTGAGCCGACGCGGACGGACGAGCGCATCGCCGAGAACCTCGTCTCGTTCCTCACCCGGGAGGTCCGCGAGAACCCGACGTTCGGCGGGGCGTTGAACCTCCAGTTCGGCGTCGGCAGCCTCGGAAACGCGCTGATGAGCGCGTTCGCCGACGCCGACTTCGACGACCGGGTGGTCTCGTACTACGGCGAGGTCATCCAGGACGGCCTCCTCGACATGCTCGACGCGGACCGCCTCGCGAGCGCCAGCGCCGCCTCGCTCGCGCTCTCCGCGGACGGGCAGCGCCGGCTGTTCGCCGACGTCGAGGGGTACGCCGACCGGGTCGTCGTCCGCAACGCCGACGTCTCGAACAACCCGACGCTCATCGACCGGTTCGGGGTCGTCGGGGTGAACAGCGCCCTCGAGGTCGACCTCTACGGTCACGTCAACTCCACACACGTCGGGGGGACGCACGTCGTCAACGGCATCGGTGGCAGCGGCGACTTCACCCGGACCAGTACGCTGTCGGTCATCGCGCTCGGGTCGACGGCGAAGGACGGCCGGATTCCGCGCGTCGTCCCGATGGTCCCCCACGTCGACCACACCGAACACGACGTGAGCGTGGTGGTCACCGAACAGGGTGTCGCGGACCTCCGCGGCTGTTCCCCGCGGGAGCGGGCCGCCCGACTGGTCCAGTGCGCCCATCCGGACTACCGCGACGCGCTCGAGGCGTACCTCGACCGGGCCGCGGGGGGTGGGGGAAACATCCCACACGACCTCGACAGCGCCTTCGACTGGCAGCGGGACTGACAGCGAGCGGACGTGACGACCCAAACCTTGGTATGACTCGGTGGCGTCACCCCGGTCGAACATGACCGACGACGAGAGTTCGGAACGACGACTCGTGAGCGGCTGGGAGGGACGGTACTACGAGGACTTCGCGGTCGGAGACGTCTACAAGCACCCCTACGGTCGGACCGTCACCGAGACGGACAACGTCTGGTTCACGAACGTGACGATGAACCTCAACCCGATGCACTTCAACGAGGCGTACGCGTCCACCACCGAGTTCGGCGAGCGCCTCGTCGACGGCACGTTCGTTATCGCGCTCGTGGTGGGCATGAGCGTCATCGACGTCTCCGCGAACGCGACGGCGAATCTGGGGTACGACGAGGTTCGCCACCACGCGCCCGTCTACCACGGCGACACGCTGTTCGCCGAGAGCGAGGTGCTGGAGAAGCGCGAATCGTCCTCGCGCGACCACGTCGGGATCGTCACCACCGAGTTACGGGCGTACAATCAGGACGACGTGAAGGTCATCTCGCTGAAGCGGACGCCGATGGTGCTGAAACGCGAGTACGCCCAGCCCTCGGCGGCGAAGCCGACGGGGTGGCCCGAGGGCATCGGGACGCAGCCGGAGGACCTGGAGTAGGCGACCACACCTCGTTTCCGGTGGCGCGTGGCGTCGCGCACTCTGTGAGCGCGACTCGCGCGCGAGGGACGAGGAACGCAGGGCACGAGCGAAGCGAGTGTCCGAGTACCGCAGTCGGCTGGGGAGGCTGCGGTTCACCGCGCCCGGACTCCGCGATTCGTCCGCTCCGTTCACGTCTCTCGGAGTGTTCGGTTCTGGGCAGTTGTGCTCTGCACCTTCAGCCCACCCTCCGTTCGAGCGAACGCATTTACCTTCGCAGCGTGACTCGCTACCGAGGAACACTATGCCAGACGACCAGGAGCCCACCATCCGCATCAAAGCCATCAACCCGAACACCACGCAGGCGATGACCGAGAACATCGGCCGGCAGGCGAACCACTACACCGCCGACTCGACCCACGTGACGGCCGTCTCGCCCGCCCGGGGCCCCGTCAGCATCGAGTCGTACTACGACGACTACCTCGCCGTCCCCGGCCTCCTTGAGGAGATTCTGAACGACGACGACGAGCACGACGCGTTCGTCGTCGCCTGCTGGGGCGACCCGGGCCTCGAAGCCTGCCGCGAGGTGACCGAGAAACCGGTGGTCGGTATCGCCGAGGCGTCGATGTACGTCGCCAACATGGTCGCCGCGACGTGGTCCGTCGCCACTATCCTCCCGCGCGCGAAGCACTTCATCGAGGCCGCCGTCGTCAAGGCCGGCCTCACCGACCGCTGCGCGTCGGTCCGCTGCACCGACCTGACCGTCGTCGAAACCGAGGAGGCCCGCGACGCGACGTTCGCGGGCCTGCTCGCGGTGAGCCGCCTCGCCGTCGAGGAGGACGGGGCCGAGGCCATCTGTCTCGGCTGTGCCGGCATGGGTGGCCTCGCCGAGCGACTGGAGGACGAACTCCCGGTCCCCGTCGTCGACAGCGTCGGCGCGGCGGCCGTCCTCGCGGAGTCGCTGGTCCAGTTGGGGAAGACGACGAGCAAGGTGATGACGTACCGGCCGCCGGAGCCGAAAGAACAGACGGGCTACCCGGACATCTACCAGTTCCGCGCGGACACGCCCACGGCCGACGACTGAGTCGCTCGCCGCGTCTCGGGGTTCGGGTCAGGCGCTACAGCTAATACCACCCTGTGTGTCACTCTCCCTGATGCCCGATACGCGAGACATCGACCCGATCACCCTGTCGGTCGTCCAGGGTGGGCTCGAGACGGCGCAACGGGAGATGACGACGACGATGATGCACACGGCGCGCTCGTCGGTCCTCAACATCGCCCGCGACTACTCGAACGCCCTCTTCGACAAGGAGGGCCAGATGCTCATCCAGGGACAGGACATTCCCATCCACCTAGGGAGCCTCATGCCCGCCACCAAGGCCGTCATCGAGCGCTTCCGCGACGACGTCGAACCGGGAGACGTGATGTACCACAACGACCCCGCCTGGTCCGGTAGTCACATCCTCGACTGCTGCATGTACAAGCCAGTCTTCGTCGACGGCTCCCTCGAGTACTGGACGGTCTCGAAGGGCCACATGACCGACATCGGCGGGCCCGTCCCCTCCGGCTACAACCCCGAGGCGACCGAGATTTACGCCGAGGGGCTTCGCATCCCCCCGATAAAGCTCTGGGAGGGTGGCGAGTTGCGCGAGGACGTCCGCGACCTCCTCCTCGCGAACGTCCGCTCCGCCGAGGACTGGCGCGGCGACCTGAACGCCCAGCACGGCGCGGTCCAGATCGGCGAGCGTCACCTCCACCGCCTCGTCGACCGGTACGGTCTCGACACCGTGAACGCCTGCTTCGACCGCCTCCTCGACCGCGCGGAGGAGGCCATGCGCGACGAGATAACGAGCATCCCCGACGGCACCTACGAGGGGACCGTCCCCCTCGAGGACTCGGGTCACGGGCTCGGGGAGGTTGACATCACGGCCCGCGTCACCATCACCGCTGACGAGGCCCACGTCGAACTCGACTCGCCCGAACAGCTGCCGTACTACATCAACTCGTACGCCGCGAACTCGGTGTCGGGAGTGTACCTCGGCTTCATGATGTTCATGCAGCTGGACCCGCCGTACAACGAGGGGCTGTACCGCCCCATCACGACCGACGTCGGGGAGCCGGGGACGATGACGAACGCGCAGGAACCCGCCCCGCACGTCAACTGCACGACGACGCCGAGCGAGACCATCACGGACGCCGTCCGCACCGCGCTGGAGAACGCCGAACCCGAGCGTGCGGTGGCCTCGTGGGGACACACGAGCGGCGTCAACATCGCCGGGACCCGTCCGGACAACGGCAACACGTACACGACGATGGTGCTGGCCTCCATCATCAGCGGCGCCGGCGCCTCCCACGACATGGACGGCTGGCACTCCCGGGGGCCGCTCTGCTGCTTCGGCGCGCTCTCGTCGGGCGACGTCGAGGTGATGGAGCACATGTACCCCATCGTCCTCCACCGCTACTCGCTGCGACCCGACAGCGGTGGCGCGGGCCGCCAGCGCGGCGGCTGTGGCACCATCTGGGAGGTCGAACCCCGCGACCACGACATGCAGGTCATCATGTGGGGCGAGGGGCGGAAGAACGAGACGCCCAACGCACTGGGCTCGTACAACACCCTCACGGACCCCAAACTCGGCTTCGTCGAGGTGGACCGTACCGACGGCTCCCGGGAGGAGTACCGCGAGAACGCCATCGTCACCATCGGCCCCGGTGACCGCGCCCGCAACTACAACCCGGGCGGCGGTGGCGTCGGCGACCCGCTGACGCGGCCCGCCGAGGCTGTCCTCGAGGACGTCACGAACGGAATCGTCACCCACGAGGGTGCTGAAGCGGAGTACGGCGTCGTCGTCGTCGACGGGACGGTGGACGAGGCCGCAACCGAGAGAGCCCGTGCCGCACGGGCGGACGGTGGCGACGGAGTGGCTCTGGATGCGACCGACGCGACCGAGGAGGGAGCGCGATGAGCTATCGGCTGGGCATCGACTCGGGCGGGACGTTCACCGACTTCGTGCTCGCCGGCGACGGCACCGTCGAGGTACACAAGACGCCGTCGACGCCGTCGGACCCCTCGCAGGCGGTCCGCGACGGCCTCGCACTCGTCGCCCGGGAGCACGACACCGACGTCCCGGGGCTGCTCGACGACATCGACATCATCATCCACGGGACGACGGTGGCGACGAACGCCCTCATCGAACACACGGGCGCGAAGACGGGGCTCGTCTGCACTGCCGGCCACGAGGACTCGCTCGAGATCAGACTGGGACACAAGGAGGACGGTCACCGCTACGACATGAACTACCCGATGGCCGAGATGCTCGTCCCCCGGTCCCTCCGGATGCCCGTCCGCGGGCGGATGCTCGCCGACGGCTCCGAGCACGAACCGCTGAACGAGGCCGACGTCTACGAGGCGGTCGAGCACTTCCGCGAGGCGGGGGTCGAGGCCGTCGCCGTCTCGCTCGTCTGGTCGTTCGAGAACCCCGCACACGAGGAACGCGTCCGGGAGATTCTCACCGAGGAACTGCCCGACGTGTTCACGTCCTTCTCGGTGGACGTCCTCCCGCAGGTGCGCGAGTACACGCGGACGAGCACCACCGTCGTCAACGCGTACGTCAAACCGACGCTCGACCGGTACGTCGCCCGCGTCGACGACTACCTCGCAGAGCAGGGGTTCGCCGGCGAAGTACGGTACATCCAGGCCAACGGCGGCATCGCCAGCAGCGACACGCTCCGGACGCGGCCCGCGTACGCCATCAACTCCGGGCCGGCCGGCGGACCCGCGGCCGGCCTCCACCTCGGGCGACAGTTCGGCTCCGAGGACGTCATCACCGTCGACATGGGCGGGACGAGTTTCGACGTGAGTCTCACGCGTGACGGCTCCACCGAGGTCCGGAAGGACTTCGACCTGATGCGCTACCGGATGGGCCTCCCCATGCTCCACGTCGAGACCATCGGCGCCGGCGGTGGCTCCGTCGCCTCGCTCGACCGGGGCGTCCTCCAGGTCGGGCCACAGAGCGCGGGTGCCGAACCCGGCCCCGCCTGCTACGACCGGGGCGGCACGCGACCGACCGTGACGGACGCGCTCATGGTCCTCGGCTACCTCAACCAGGAGGAACTCCTGGGCGGCCGGATGCCCATCGACAGCGACGCCTCTAGGCGCGCTATCGAAGAGCACGTCGCGAGCGCGTCACGCCTCGACGTCGAGACGGCCGCGGCGGGCATCCTCGAAATCGTCACGAAGAACATGGTCGACGGCATCCGGCAGGTGAGCATCGAGAAGGGTCACGACCCGCGCGACTTCACGATGGTCTGTGGCGGCGGCGCCGGCCCGGCACACGCGACGGCGCTGGCGGGCGAACTCGGCGTCGGACGCGTCCTCGTCCCGAAGACGGCGAGCGTGCTCTGTGCGTACGGCGAGGTGGTCTCGAACTACAAGCACAACCGGCTGGCGTCGTACCCCTCGCGCATCGAGGACGTCGACGCCGCCGACCTCGAAGCGCGCTTCGCCGAACTCGAGGCGGAGGCACGGGAGAAGCTCGCGGCGGAGGGAATCGCCCCCGAGGACGTGGAACTCCAGCGGGTGTTCGAGATGCGCTACCGCAACCAGATCAAAGAGTGCGAGGTGACGATGCCGGCAGTCGAGATAACCAAGGAGTGGCTCGGGGAGCTCAGAGAGGCGTTCGACCGCAGGCACGAGGAGCTGTACACCTACGCCGAACCCGACACCCCGGTCGACGTCATCAACATCGAGAGCGTCGCGTACGGCGCCGTCAGCCCGCCGGACATCAGCGGCGGCCTCCCGACCGACGGGACGGTGGCCGACGCCCGAATCGGGAGTCGCGACGCGTACTTCGAGGCCGCGGGCGGCTTCACCGAGACGGCGGTGTACGACGGCGCGAAGGTTCCCGCGGGCGCAGAACTCGTCGGCCCGGCTATCGTCGAGGAGGCGACAACCACGATGGTCGTCGACCCCGGATGGCGGGCGCGCCTCGACGACGCGGGCGTCTACGAACTGACCGTCGAGGACTGAACGGAGCCGACCGGCTCACCGCGCGGCGTTTTACTCGACACAGTAGACGGGCGTCGGACAGTGAAAACGCGGGTCGGTCCCTCGCGGGTCGTCGTTCGGAGCGGCCGCGTTCAGCTTCGGGCGATTTTGCTGATGTCGACGAACCGGGTCAGGACGTAGACGATGGCGAAGATGATGACGAGCAGCGAGATGGAGAGCGCCGCGGCGTTCGGGTAGTTCAGCCCGTTGTTCACCGCGAGGTAGATGAGCGTCGTGATGGTCCCCTTCCCGCCCGAGAGGAACTGCGGGACCGTGAAGTCGCCGATGGAGAGGACGAACACGAAGATGACGCCGATGGCGACGCCGGGCATCGACAGCGGCAGGGTGACGTGTCTGAACGTCTCGATGGGGCCGCCCCGGAGCGTCTCCGAGGCGTCGAGGAGGTCCTCGTCGATCTGTGACAGCGAGATGTAGATGGGAGCGGCCATGAACACCACGTAGGCGGCGAGGTAGCCGACGATCTGTGAGAACGGCGAGAACAGGAGGAAGTCGAGCGGTCCGCCGATCAGTCCGACCTGGATGAGCAACTGGTTGATGATGCCCGTCCGGCCGAGGATGGGGTACCAGCCGATGGTCCGCACCACGGCGGAGGTCCAGAAGGGGATGACCAAGAAGAGCAAGAGGAGGATACCACCGTTCTGCGTGGTGTAGAAGCGGAGGTAGTACGCCAGCGGGTAGCCGAAGACGAGCGTCACGGCCGTGACGGCCACCCCGATGAGCAGCGACCGGACGAACACGTCGTAGATGGTCGGCTCGAAGACCGAGAGCCACGCGTTCAGCGTGAACTCGTTGATGACGTTGAAACTGGAGTAGGTCAGGAAGCTGTAGTAGAGGATGACCACGAGCGGTGCGAGGAGGAACACGACGAACCACACGACGGTGGGGGTGACGAGGCCGGCGACCTCGCCGAACCCGCCGAGTCGACTGCCGAGTCCAGTCGCGGTCGGTTCGTTCTGCTCGCTACTCGCCGATTCGGTTGCCATAGTATCCGGCATGTTATCGACCCTCAAAAACCTATTTGTAGTTCGTTCGTCGGTTCAGGCGCTCGTGAACTCCTGCCAGCGGCTGAGCATGTAGTCGGCGTTGCTCGGCCAGATCTGGAAGAAGCCGAGGCGGTCGATGCGCTCCTCGATGGGACCGGAGTCACGAACCTTGCCGTCCGAGGCGGGGTCGCCCTCCTCCATCGACCACTCGTACGTCTGGGGGTCGAACAGACCGGGTTCGGCCACCGACTGGTAGGTCGCGGTGCCCTCGTACGCCCAGTCGTAGTACTCGGGCCCCATGCCCTGTCCGGACTCGTCGGAGCCGTCGCGGACGAGTTCCGTGTTCGGGTAGTGCGGGACCGAGTAGCCCCAGCCCTGGATGAAGCCGGGGAACCACGCGCCGAAGTGGACGTCGTTGATGAGGGTGTGGACCTCGTCGACGTTGTCTCTCGAACTCGCCCCGGGGTTCGTCGGCGCGATGCCGCCGTACCAGTAGCGGTACCCCTGCACGCCCTCGCTCATCGTGGCGTAGGTGCAGGGCGTCCCGGCGCGGCGGACGTCGAGGCAGGCGGGCTGCCAGATGTCGCCGAGGACGGCCTCCTCCGAAGACATCAGGTTGACGGAGTTGCCGTACGCGACCCACGTCGACCGGAACTGGCCGGCCTCCTTCTCCTTGATGAGGAAGTCGACGGCCGCGTCGAGCTGGTCCTCGGTCGGGTCGTTCAGGTCGCCCACGTCGGCGTCGATCATCCCGTTGTCGAGGAGGTGCATGAGTGCCTCGGGGATGGAGATGGCCGACGTCGCGCCCATCGCGACTTTCCCGGCGTACTGGTCGTCGAACAGCGCCGACCACTTCGTGACGGCGTCGACGTCGACGAGTTTGGGGTTCAGCCCGATGGCGTCGAAGTTGTACACGTGCGGCGGGAACAGGAGTTCGGTCTTGTCCTCGTTGGCCCACAGTTCGTTCAGCAGCGTGTCGGTCTGCGCGCCGAGATAGCCGACCCGCTCGCCGGGGTTCGTGAAGAGCTCCGTGATCTTGCTCTCGTCCCACTTGTCGAGCGCGTCCACCGGGACGGTCAGCGAGGCGTCGTTGTCCTGGGTGAGGGCACCCGCGCCGGACGTGTCGAGCGAGAACGCGTCGAAGCCCTCGCGGTCACCGCTGAGGAGCTTCTGCTGGGTGGTCGGGATGTCGGCGTTCGTGATCTGTATCTCGTTCCCCGTCATCTCGGTGAACTTGTCACCTTGACCGTCGCGAACGGCCCACGCCGGACCCATCCACTTGATGGGACGGGAGCCGCTGCTGGCGTCGCCACCACCACCGCCACCGCCGCCGTCGCCGCCGTTTCCACCGTCGCCGCCACCGCCGTTGCCGCCGTTTCCACCACCACCGCCGCCGTTTCCACCGTCGTTTCCGCCTCCGGTACAGCCGGCCAGCCCGACTGCGCCGGCGGTCACTCCTGCGTGCAACATGAAGTTGCGTCTGCTAATGCCACGGGACATGGTACCACATCGTAGCTGGGGTATATATAACTTCATATGAGAATGTGTATAATCTAGTACTAGACGACTTAATACTCGATACGAGGTGCACTACGGCGCGAGAGAACCAACGAACGGTCACCCGCCGCGGCGAAAGAACTAATCCCTCTATCCGTGGTGTACCTCTCATGGCACACGTCACGGTACTCGGGACCGGTGGGACCATCGCCAGCACCTCGAAGGAGTCGGGAGCGACCCCCGAACTCTCCGGAGCGGACCTCGTCGACGCCGTCCCGGACCTCGAACAGTACGCGACGCTCTCCGTCGAGGAAGTCGCACAGGTCCCGAGTTTCGACATGGACTTCGCCACCGTCGCCCGGGTGGGACGGGCGGCCGAGCGTGCGGTCGACGACGGGGCCGACGGCGTCGTCGTCACCCACGGTACCGACACGATGGCGGAGTCGGCGTACCTGCTGGACTCGACGCTCGACCTCGATGCGCCGGTCGTCTTCACGGGCGCCCAGCGCCGCCCCGACCAGGTGAGCCCCGACGGGCCGTCGAACCTCCTGACCGCCGTTCGCGCGGCGGTTCACGACCGCATCTCCTCACGGGGCGGCGTCTACGTCGCGTTCGACGAGGAGTTACACGCCGCCCGCGACGTCTCCAAGACCCACACGAGCGCGCTGGCGACGTTCGCCTCGCCGAACGCCGGCCCCGTCGCCACCTTCAGACCCGGTCCGGTCCGGTTCTACCGCGACCCCGGCCGGCGCTGTGTCCACGTCCCCGTCCGTGAACCGACCGCTCGCGTCGAGGTGGTGACGACCGGCATCGGCGTCGACGCGGAAGCCGTCGAGCGCGCCCTCGACGCGGACGTGGACGGCCTCGTCCTCGAAGGGACCGGACTCGGCAACACCACGAGTGCGCTCGGAGACGCGGTCGGCCGTGCCGTCGGACGCGGCGTCCCCGTCGTCGTCACCTCGCGCTGCGGCGCCGGCGGCGTCGCCCCCGTCTACGGCACCCCGGGCGGCGGCGCGACGCTGGCCGACCACGGCGCCATCCCCGGCGGGGACCTCCCGGCACAGAAGGCACGACTCACGCTCGCCCTGGCGCTGACCGCCGTCGACGACCCCGTCGACACCGAGGCCGTCGCCTCCTACTTCCCCGTCTGAGCCACCCACGCAGCGATAACTACTTGCTCCGTTCGTGTGAGCAACTCACATGACACGCCTCGCCGAGAGTGTCGCGCTCGTCACGGGCGCCAGTTCGGGAATCGGAAACGCCATCGCCACGACCTTCGGACGGGAGGGAGCGAGCGTCGTCCTCGCCGACGTCAGGCGCGACCCCAAACTCGACGACGAGGAGTCGGTGTTCGACCGCCTCGACGCCGTCGGCGCCGACTACACGTTCGTCGAGACGGACGTCACCGACGAGGCGGACGTGAAGAACGCCGTCGACACTGCCGTAGAGACGTTCGGCGGCCTCGACGTCCTCG
>NZ_JBEPXO010000025.1:0-42516 GCF_041641895.1 Salinigranum sp.
GCGGAGCCGGACTGGTACGACGACCAGGGCTGGCGGTACGCCCTCACCGACGAGGGGGTCTCGGACGTCGTCCACGAAGCCGAGGACGAGGGGCTGTTCTTCGCGGGCGACTGGGTCGCCGGCGAGGCACGGGTCCACGCGGCGCTGTGGAACGGCATCGAGCAGGGAGAGCGAATCGGCGAGTATCTCGCCACCTCCCGGCTGTAGTCGCGTTCCGACGACCGGGGAGCGGTCACTCCTCGTGGATGGTCTCGCCGCGGTGGAGGCGCGCGGCGATGGTGAACGTCTGTTCGCGCTCGCGGCGGGTGGGCGCGTGCGCGGCGAGGTAGCGCGCGACGGCGACGAGACAGGTCCGGCGCGCCGGACCGGTCCGCCGGTCGGCCTGTGCGAACCCGGCTTCGAGCGCCTGGAACGTGTGGAAGCCCGCGTCCTCGCGGACGAGTGCGGCCCCGAGTCGGCGCTTCAGTCGCGCGGGGTCACCGTCCGCGGCGAGGACGCGAGCGGCGAGTCGGCCCGCCTCGTCGACGCTCCCCTCCCGGTGCATGGTCTCGTCCAACGCGTCGAGCAGGCCGTCGACGTCCTCGTCCGCCCCGACTGTGGGGTCCGGAGCCGCGGCCGGCGGACTGTTGAGGAACCGGTCGAGGTAGACGTTGACCGCGCCGTCGAAGACGGCTCTGTACCCCGCGTGGTCGGCGTCGGAGACACGTTCCGTGAGCGCATGGACCGCGTTCGAGTAGGTGAACGTGTGGTGGACCGTGTCCCAGTCGGAGAACTCGTTCGCCGTCGAGAACTGCGCGACGCGGGTCGCGGCGGCCATCGCCACCGCGTCGGCGAGGTCGGTCGGCGACGCGCCCGCGGCGATGGCGTCTTCCAGTCCGCCGACGACCTGTTCGTGGTCGTCGGCCAGCAGTGTCTCGACGAACCCGTCGGGCTCGGACCACTCCCGTCCGTCGCCCCGTTCGATTAGCGCGTCGAGACGGTCGAACGTCTCGGTCAGTCGCGTCGCGAGGTCGACCGGCTGTCGCCACGAGGAGAGTTCCTCGCTCCGCGTCGCCTCGGTCAGACTCGTCACCAGCGCGGGGAGCACCTCGTCGGCGTCGTCCCAGCCGACGTGGTCGAGGGCTTCGCACGCTTTGTTGACGAAGTCCATCGTGTGGCCCCCGTCGAGGTAGCGGTGGTCGGTGGCGGCGGTGAGCAGGAGACCGGCGAGCGCGTCGTCGTCGTACCCGGCCGCGATGGCCGTCCGGAGACAGCGCTCGGCGCCGTCGCTGTCGCGGACCTCGACGGTGTCTCGGAGCCAGGTGGTGAGTCGGTCCCGGGAGAGGTCACGGTCGGCGAAGGCGTCCTGGTCGAACCGTGGTGGTTCGCCGGCACAGTCCCCGGCGACTTCGACGAGACCCTGGTAGAGCGCGCGCTTGCGGTCCTCGGACGAGAGGGCGGGCAGGACGTTCGCCATGGCGGTGAGAATCGTGAGACCGGGGCCCCAGCCGTCGGCGCGGTACCGCGTGCCGAAGCGGACGCCGCTGGTCACAGGGTCGGTGGGGGCGACGCCGGCGTCGAGGAGCCCGATGACCGCCTTCGCGACGACGAGACGGAGGTTCCGTTCGAGGCCGTCGTCGAGTCGCTCCCCCCACCGCTCGGCCGGCGGTCGCTCCGCCGCCGGGTGAGGGTCGACGTAGACGACGCCGTCCTCGACGGTCACCGGGTAGGAGGGGACGTCGTCCGCCCACGGGTCGAAGGTGTCGCCACAGGACAGTGCGAAGCGGGCGTGGTGCCAGTGGCAGGTGAGGACGCCGTCGTCGACCGTCCCGCGGGCTAACGGGAAGCCCATGTGCGGACAGCGGTTGTCGACCGCGAACACCTCGCCGTCGTGGTGGACGACGAGGATGGCGCGACCGTCGGCGCGAACGACGGTGTGGCCAGCCTCGCGGAGTTCGTCGAGCGTGCCGACTTCGTGTCTGTGGGCTGGAGGACTCGCACTCATGGAAATCGATAGCACGCCACACGACCAAAGCGTTCTGGTGGCGTCGAAGGCTGTTCGCGAGAGAAAGACACACAGACAGGAGGCTTATGCCGGAGGACGCCAACTGTAGGACGTGTCACTCACCGTCCGCATCGACCCGCACGTCCACTCCGAGGCCTCCTACGACGGGCACGACCCCGTCGACCTCATCCTCGAGCACGCGGCGGACATCGGGCTGGACGCGGTCGTCATCACCGACCACGACGTCATTCACGCGTCGCTGGAGGCCGCAGAACGCGCGGCGGAGTACGGCCTCGTGGGGATTCCGGGCGTCGAGGTGTCGACGAAGCACGGACACCTGCTCGCGCTCGGCGTCACCGAACTCCCACCCCGACGACGACCGCTCGACGAGACGGTCGAGTGGGTTCGCGCTCACGGGGGTGTCGCGGTCGTCCCCCACCCCTTCCAGCGCTCCAGACACGGCGTCCGCAAGCGGAACTTCACCGACGCGGACGCCGTCGAGGTGTACAACTCCTGGCTGTTTACGGGCTACAAGAACCGTCGGGCACGACGGTTCGCCAACAAGCAGGGGTACCCCCGTGTCGCCGGGAGCGACGCCCACCACGTCGGGTTCGTCGGCCGCGCGTACACCGAAATCGGCCTCGACGGTCTGACGCGGGAGGAACTCACCGCCGACCACGTCCTCGACGCCATCAGGGACGGCGCGACACGCGTCGAGGGACGGCGGACCCCCGTCCGGGTGAGTACCAAGCATTACACCATCGCCGCCGGCCGGAAGAGCGGCTACTACGCGAAACGCGGCGCTGTCGCCGGCGGTCGGACCGCCGCCCGCGGCGCGCTCGCGGGGGCGAGACTCCTCTACCGACTGTCGCCGCTGTCGCGGTGAGCGGTCCGGGGTCCGGGGACCAGGGCCCGCCGTCCGTCGTCGGAGACGACCCGACGCGAACGTCTGAGCGGAGGTTTTCCAGAACCCGAGTGTTCATATACGGGGACGCGGCCACCGTCCTCGTGGCCTGAGGTGGGCGTGGCGCGGTGAGCGGAGTGCGACACGACGCGTCACGAACGGGAGTGTCGCCGGTTCGCCCAGACTCGTCGAGTCGAGAGCGCGTTCAGTCGTCAGCCTCGGCGGACGCCACCAGTTCGTCGTAGCGCGCGCCCGTCTGCTTCAGCGTCTCGGTGGAGTAGAGCCGTTCGTGCGTGAACGGGAGGTGGTCGGCCGCGAGTTCGTCTATCTTCTCGTCCACGGCGGCGGGGTCGCGTCCGTGGATCATCGTGAAGAGGTTGTACGGCCACTCCTGTTCGGGGCGGCGCGGACGGTGGTAACAGAGGGTGACGTACGGGAGGCTCCCGACTGCGGTTCCGCACCCGTCGAGTTCCTCGTCCGGGACGTCCCAGACGACCATGCAGTTGGCGTCGAAGCCGGTGACGATGTGGTTGACGACACAGCCGATGCGCTTGATACAGCCGTCGGCGAGGAGACGGTCGACGGCGCCGATGACCTCGTCGACGGGCGCGTCGATGGCGTCTGCGACGTCGCGGTAGGGGGTCAGAGAGAGCGGGAACCCGTCCTGGATTTCGACGAGAAGCGCCGCCTCGAGCGGGGTGAGGTCGCCGGTTGCGTCCTCGGAGATTCGCGTCGCGGACACCTCGGTCTCGGCGAGCGACTCCCGCGCTCGCGGCTCCGCCGCTCGCTCCTCCGGAGACGCGCCAGCCGGTTGCGTCTCCCGCGCGAAGCGGTCGTCGTTCACCACCGGGAACTCCAGGTCGATGTAGTAGTCGGTGAGCATCGGGAGCACGAGCACCTCACACCCCGTCCGGGCTTCGATGTCGGCGAGGATGTCGTCGCGTTTCTCGCGCGAACCGGCGGTGACGACGAACCACATGTTCCACGGGTGGTCCCGCCGGTAGTTGTGGTTCACCTGGCGGTAGCCGTTGATCACGTCGGCCACCTCGTCGAACCGGTCTTCGGGTGCCTGAACCGCGGCGAGCGTCGACGACCCGATGACCGGCGGGTTGAGCACGGCCCCGAACCGGCGGAAGACGCCGCGCTCGCGGAGGGCGCTGACGCGCTCGAGCGCCTCGTCCTCGCTCACACCGAGGGCGTCGGCGACGGCTCGGAACGGCCGTTCTTCGACTGGGAAGTCGCTCTGGTACTCGTCGATGAGCGTCGCGTCGACACCGTCGAGACCGGCACGCCAGTCGTCGTCCAGCGTACTCATTGTCTCGGCTTAGGAGGCGGGTATCCTATCCCTTTCGCTCCGGTGGTGCCGCGCGCTCGCCCCCGTCACGTCACTGGAATGGATGGGCAACGCCGACACCCCACAACCCATTGACTTTAGTACCGTGGAACACAGTCACACACGAGAATCGATGCTCGACTCGATATGGTCCGCCCTCCGTCGAATCGCGACGTCCTACGTACTGTTCGTCGTGATCGGTGTGGTGGTCGGACTCACGGTAGCGCCGCTGGCATACAACGCCGCGACAGCGTCCGACGGTACCGTCGCAATCGTCCCCATCGACGGGGGAATCGACGGGAACACCGCGAGCGCGTACACCGACATGATGCAACAGGCACGGCAGAACCCCGACATCGAGGCCGTCGTAGTGGTCTCCAACAGCGGTGGGGGGTCGGCGTCGGCCTCCGAGACGATGTACCTCCAGACGAAGCGGACGGCACAGCGGATGCCAGTCGTCGCCAGCGTCGACGGGGCTGCCGCCTCGGGTGCGTACTACACCATCGCGCCGGCCCGGGTCATCTACGCGAAGCCGGCCTCTGTCGTCGGGAGCGTCGGCGTACTCGGGACGCTCCCACAGGACCTCGAACCGAACGACATCGTCGGGACGACCGGCCCGAACAAGCTCTCCGGCGGTGACAACCGCGAGTTCTTCTCCGTGCTGGAGTCGCTCAGGCGCGCGTTCGTCGGGGCCGTCTACGAGAGTCGCGGCGACCGCATCCAGTTGACGCGTGCGGAACTGTCGCAGGCACAGATATACTCCGGCTCGCAGGGCGTCGAGAACGGCCTCGTCGACGAAATCGGTGACCGGCAGGCGGCAATCGAGCGAGCGGCCGACGAGGCGAACCTCGAGTCGTACGAGGTTCGCACCCTCCGACCGGACGGCCAGACGTTCCGCTTCGTCTCGCGGAACAACTACCTCGCGTCGGACGCCCCGAACAAGGAGATGGTCGACTTCGAGTACTTCGCCGGTGAGCCCGGGACCGGTCCGACGTTCCTCATGATGCCCGGGTCGTATGTGAGTTCGTCGTGGGACCTCACCACCTCGGGGACCGTCGACACCGACGCGACGGCCGAAGAGTCGGTCGACGCCAGTGCCGGCACGCTCCGCGAGGCCACCACCGGACCGCCGGTACGGGCCGCACGGGCTGGAGGGCGACCATGACGTCGGACAGCCTGGCCGCCGCGCTGGCGAAGCGTCTGGCGGTCGCAGCTCTCGTCGTCGTCCTCATCGTCGCGGTGGCCTTCGCGATTCCCGCCGCGACGGACCAGCCAGCCGAACGGGAACCGCTCGACACGCCGGAGTACGACACGTCGGAACTGGCGACCACGCCGGTGCCCGCGGAGGGTGAAATCGAGGCCGACGGGAGCCTCGGCAACCGGAACGGGGTCGTCGTCATCGACGACGCGCACTCGAACCGCTTCGACCGGTCCGACATCGAACCGCTCGTCCGGGAGCTGACCTCGCTCGGATACGGCGTCCGGTTCCACGAGGGCGACCAGACGCTCGACCAGGTCCTCTCGAACGCCAACGCCTACGTCGTCATCGACCCCGGCGAGGAGTACGAGTCCAACGAGGTTTCCTCGGTCCGCACCTACACGCGCGAGGGAGGGCACCTCCTCCTCGTCGGCGAGCCGAGTCGGAAGCGCGTCTCGGCGAGCCTCTTCGGGACGTCCATCTCGAACCAGGAGAGCGCGCTCACCAGCCTCGCAGGCCGCTACGACATGAGCCTCGGGACGTCGTACCTCTACAACCTCGAGACGAACGGCGGGAACTACAAACACGTCGTCGCGTCACCGACGCCCGAGTCGGGTCTCGAACTCGACACCGTCACCATGTACACCGCCGCGCCCGTCCACTCGCGCGGCGGGACGGTCCTCCTGCGGTCGGCCAGCAACACCCACGAGGCGGGAATCGACGGCACGGACCGTCACGCGGTGGCCGTCCACAAGGAGAACGACAACGTCATCCTCCTCGGCGACAAGTCGTTCCTCCGCTCGGACCGGTTCAACGTCGGTGACAACGAGGAGTTCGCCGCCTACCTCGTCGAGTTCCTCATCACCGGCGAACGGGTTCCCGACTCGGCCGACGACGAGGAGACAGAGACCGACGAGGAGACCGACGACGAGGGGGCCGACGACGAGACTGACGACGAGGAGACGGTCGAACTCAACAACACGACGACGCCCGACCCCACGACGCCGGCAGCGTCGCTCCGCGTCCCCGTCACCGCAGCGGAGTCGACCGTCCCGGTCGAAGGAGCGTCACCCGCACCCGTACTGGCCCGCGTCGGCGAGCGAGTCGACCGGGTCGGAGCGGTCGGCTGAAGCCGGGGCGGCGGCCGTCTCGGCCGGTGGCGATTCCCCCGACTCGTCGACGAAGACGAACTCCTTTTGCCGAACGCGCCCGAACGCGCGCACATGGCACAAGCCCCGGAACACGAGCGCGAGTTCGGTGCGTGGCCCCTCAAGCGTCTGATGACCGAAGTCGTCGGGACGGGCGTCAAATCCGCCGAGGACATGAGCCGCGGGCAGGCGACAGAGGCGATGCAGCGCATCCTCGCGGGTGAACCGGACCCCACCACGCTGGGGGCGTTCTGGCTGGCGAACCGCTGGAAGCACAACAACGCGGAGGAACTCGCGGCGTACACCGACGTCATGTGCGAGGGCGTCGAGTACGCCGCGCCGACGGCGGACCCGGTCGACTGCGGCGCCAACTACGACGGCAAGGGTGAGACGGCGATTCTCGGCGTGGCCGCGGGCCTCGTCGCCGCGGCGGCCGGGACGCCCGTCGTGGTCCACTCCGGGGACCGCGTCCCCACGCAGAAACAGGACGCGTACAAGCACGTCCTCGACGCCCTCGACGTCCGGACCGAACTCTCGCCGGCGGAGTCGGCGGAGATGGTCGACGAGACAGGCTTCGGCTTCTACTACCAGCCGGCGTTCAACCCCGGCGTTCACGACCTGTTCGCCCGGCGCGACCAGATGGGAGTCCGGACCTTCGTGAACACCATCGAGACGCTCGCGAACCCCGCCGAGGCCGACGTCCACCTCGGGTCGTTCTACCACCTCGCGTTCGCGAAGAAAATCGTCGAGACGTTCGAGCGGTCCGAACACCACGACGTCTCGCGCGTCATCATGTTCCAGGGGATGGAGGGGTACGACGACATCCGTCCCGGCTACACCAAGGTGGCCGAGTGGCGGGACGGGGAGTTCACCGACTACGAGATCGAGACCGCCGAGTACGGGATGGACTTCGAGTACGACGACCTGGGGGTCGACCCCGACGACGTCGCCGGGGGCTCCGCGGCGATTACCCGCGAAGTCGTCGCCGGGGAACGCGACGGCGACTTCGCCGACGCAGTCGCACTGAACGCCGCGTTCCGCATCTACGCCCGCGACGACGTCGACTCCCTGGACGCGGGGCTCGAACGCGCCCGTGACGTCATCGAGGCCGGCGACGCAGTCGGTGTCCTCGAGGACCTGCAGGCGTTCTGAGCGGAGTCGAACGGAGAGAACATGGGGAACACGACGCCGACCGAACGCGAGTCGAACGGAGAGAACATGGGGACCACGACGCCGACCGAACGCGAGTCGGGACCGAGTCTCGCCGACGAACTCCGCGCGGTCTTCGACCGGTACCGGGGGTGGCTGAGCGTCGACATCGCCGCCTCGCCGACCCGCCCGGACCCCGACCTGTCGGCGCTCATCGCGGAGCCGTTCACCGACGTCGACGACGTATACGACCGCCTCGTGGCCGCGGAGACACACCTCAGAGGGCGCGACGACAGGCGGGCCGTCTTCCTCACGGTGTACGCCGCGATGACCGCGCGCGTCCGGGCCGGCCTCGAGGGCGATAGCTTCGACGACCCCGCGTGGGTGCGGCGGTACCTCGTCACGTTCGCCGAGTACTACCGCGAGGTGCTCGTCGCCTTCGAGCGGGGCGAACGGGTCCCGCCGGCGTGGCGCGTCGCGTTCGGGGCCTCGCTGGGGGGCGAGACGCTCGTCGTCCAGGACGCACTCCTCGGCATCAACGCCCACATCGTCAACGACCTGACGTTCGCGCTGGACCACGTCGGCGTCGGCACCGGCGAGGAACGCGAGCGACGGCACCGCGACCACCTCACCATCAACGCGGTGTTGAAATCGCTCGCGGACGTGATCCAGACGACGCTGGCCGAGGTGTACGCCGCGGCGGGACTCGAAGCGGCGGACGAACTCCTGGGGCGGTTCGACGAACGGGCGACGCTCGTCGGCCTCCGGGCGGCGCGCGCGTTCGCGTGGGAGAACGCCGTCTCCCTGACGGACTGGCCGCGCCTCGCTCCCCTCGTACGCTGGCGCGTTCGCACCGTCTCGGCGGGCGCAGCGTACGCCCTCCTGGCGCCGGGGCTGGACCGGACCGTGCAGGCGGAACTCGCCGACATCGAGCGCGGCGAACCGGTGCTGGCGGCACTATCGGACGCGCTCCACCACGACGACACCCGCCCCCCCGCGTGAGACGCACGCGTGCTCCGTCCGGAACGCAGCCGCTGCGGCCGGAAAGAGTGCGACGCCGACCAGTCGTGGTGAGCGTGACGCCGGCCCGTGGCGTCAGCGGTGGCCGTCGTCCGTGCCGTCCGTCTCCGTCTCGCCGTCGTCGAGTGGGAGTGCGACGCCGGCGAGCGTCGCCCCGGCCGTCACCGTCGCCTCGCGCGTGACGGAGTAGAGCAGTCCCTCGTGACCGGCCTCGACCCGCTGGAGCGTCTCGTACGTCGTCGGGTGGGTGACGTGGCCGAGTAGCGTCCCCTCCTCGACCCACTGACCGACCCGCACCGCCGGGGCGGGACGGAACATCCCCGAGGCCGTCGCCTTCACCCGTCCGAGGTGGTTGCGGGCGAGTCGCTGGTCGGCCGGGGTGTCGGGCGCACCGGACCTGAGTCCGAGGTGTCGGAGGACGTTGAAGACGCCGCGGACGCCCGTCTCGATGGCGGGTTCGACCAGTTCCCGGTTGTGCGCGAGTTCGGGGGTGATGGAGGGGATGCCCTCGCCGGAGGCGGCGACGCGGAGCTTGCCGTCGAAGTCCTGTTCGGCCCACTCGTCGTCGGCGTCCTCGTCGGCCGCCTCGGCCAGACAGACCTCCGTCCCGAACGCGAGCGCGAGCGCCTTCGACGCCGGGTCGCCGCGGCGGTAGACCGTGTGGGTGAACGTCTCCCGACTCCCCGTGTGGAGGTCGACGATGGCGTCGGCCTCCCGGACGAACTCCCACAGTCGCGCCGCCATCCGCTGGTGGACGGTGCCCTCTGCGTCGCCCGGCCACACCCGGTTCATGTTCGCGTTCGAGGCGTCGAGCGACGGCGGCGTCGTGTACGAGACGCGGTCGAAGGTCAGCGGGTCCGCGACGGGAACTGCCACGAGAGTCCCGTCGAGTTCCTCCTCGGCGGCCAGGAGTTCCTCGTGGACCCGGCGGAGTACCTCCACGCCGTTCACCTCACGGCCGTGCTGGGCGGCCTGGACGTAGACGGTCGGGTCACCGGAGCCGTAGGTGTGGAGCGTCGTCTCGACGGCCATCCCTGAGGGGAGGCGCGCGAGCGTGACGCGTTCGGCAGCGTGCATACCGGGGGGATGGTCGCGGGCGTCTTGGGAGTTCGGGCTGTCGGGAGCGTCACCCGGCCCGTCCAGAGACGAAGTGGCTGTCGAGTCCAGCGAGGCGGTAGAGCGGACACGTCCGGACGGCTCCCGTGGCGGCCAGGAGAACCCCGGACGCCAGCGCGCCGGCGACGGTGACGGCCGGGAGCGTGACGATCCCCAGCAGGCTGGCGAGGGCCACGACGAGGAGCGCCGGGCCGACGAAGAGTCGGACCGTCCGGTCGAGCGTCCCGACGTTTCCCCCTCCGGTCGGTCGGTCAGTGTCGTTCGGATTCATCGGCGTTCGTGGTTGGACTGACGGGCCGCGGTGGGATAACTCGCGAACCTGGTCGTCAGCACGCGAGAACGACCGGGTCGTACGCGAACGCTTTTCGGGTCGTCCGGCGTGCGGACGCCATGCGTGCTATCAGATACCACGAGTTCGGCGGGCCGGAGGTACTCGCCGTCGAGTCCATCCCGACGCTCGACCCCGACCCCGACGAGGTTCGCGTCCGGGTCGTCGCCGCCGGCGTCAACCCCTGCGACGCGCTCCGCCGCGAGGGGCTGTGGGACGACCCGCTCCCGCTGATTCCGGGGTCCGACGTCGCGGGAGAGGTCACGGCCGTCGGTGCGCACGCGGCGTACGAGGTCGGTGACCGCGTCTTCGGGACCGTCCCGATGCTGAACGTGAGTGGGAGTCGCGGCGACCGACAGGGAACCTACGCGGAGGAGGTGGTGGTCCGGACTGACCGTCTCGCGCCGCTCGACGACGACGTCTCGTTCGCGGAGGGAGCCGCCGTCGGCCTCGTCGGCTGTACCGCCTGGCGCGGTCTCGTCGAGTTCGGCCGCCTCCGACCGGGCGGCACGTGTCTGATTCACGGCGGGACCGGCGGCGTGGGACACGTCGCCGTCCAGTTGGCGGCGGCGATGGGTGCGACAGTCGTCTCGACGGCGCATCCGGACCGGCTCGGCGTCCTCTCCGAACTGGGTGCTGACCACGCCGTCGACTACACGGACGACGACGTGCTCGTCGCCGCCGTCGACGCGCTCGACCACCCGCCGGATGTCGTGTTCGACCACATGTTCGGGGCGCACGCGGGGCTCGACGTCGACGTGGTCGCGCCGGGCGGGAGCGTCGTCGTCATCGGCGGCAACCACGACCAGCCGCGACTCCCGGACCTCACGGCCGCCATCGGGAAGGACGTCACCATCCAGCCGTTCGACGTGTTCAACCTCGCGGACATCGACCGCGTGCTCGGCCACCTCGCCGTCCTCATGCGGGACGGGGGCCTGTCGGTGCGGGTGGCGCGGCGCTACGACCTCGACGAGGCCGCGGCGGCACACCGAGCGGTCGCGGCGGGGGGGTACGTCGGGAAAGTCGTCGTCGAACCCTGACGGGCCGACAGCCGCGAACGGACGGGCTTTTGCGTGCGGGCGGTCAAGAGTCGTGAAATGATATTCGAGAGCCTCCCGACGACCCCGCGCGCGGAGGAACTCCTCGACAAGGCGTTCTCGCGCGCGGCCCGTTCCGGGCGGTCGAAATCCGGACACGAGGCACAGGAGTCGATGCTCGTCACGGCGTCGAACATCGTCTCCGACAACCTCGAGAACGTCGTGACTGCCTGGCCCGACTTCGACACCGTCGACCCGTTCTATCGCGAACTCGCCGACGCCGTCCTCCGGCAGTCGACGTTCTCCCGAGAGACGCCCGACGGCGACACCGCGGGAATCGACGCGCTCCGCGGGAGCCTGTCGGAAGTGACGTGGGCCTCCCGGCAGATCCGTGAGATTCGCTCGGAGTACCAGACCAAACTCCGCAACGCAGACCCCGAGACGGCCCGCAAACATCGCAAGCAGGCGTTCGCCCGCATCGCGGACATCCTCGACGAAATCGAAGACGACCTCCTGCGGGTCGGCGCGGCCCGCGACGCGCTGAAAGACCTCCCCGATGTCCGCCCGGACGAACCGGCCATCGTCGTCGCTGGCTACCCGAACGTCGGCAAGTCGTCGTTCGTCAACCGCGTCACTCGGGCGTCGAACGAAATCGCCTCCTACCCGTTCACGACGAAGGGCGTCCAGCTCGGCCACTTCGAGCGCGACCGACTCCGGTACCAGATCATCGACACGCCCGGCCTGCTGGACCGCCCCGAGTCGGAGCGGAACGACATCGAACAGCAGGCCATCTCGGCGCTGGAGCATCTCGCGGACGCCGTCGTCTTCCTCGTCGACCCGAGCGGCGACTGCGGCTACCCCCTCGACTCCCAGCTGGAACTCCGCGACGCCGTGCGGGACCGCTTCGCCACGCGCGGCGTCCCCGTCCTCACGGTCTGCAACAAGAGCGACCGCTCCCGCGACGTCGACGCCGACGCGTACATGAGCGTCACCGAGGGGGAGGGCGTCGAGGAGGTGCTCGACCTCGCGGTCGGTGCTGTCGACTACGACCCGGACATCCCCCCGTCGCGCCTCGACTCCTAGCGGCTGGCGTTGTACGCCACGACGACCCGCACCTGTACGGCTCGCGGACCACCGGCGATGTCGGTCGGAGCGCGCCCACCGCCGCCGCCAGTGGTGAACGAGCGAGTCTCGAACGTCTCGGGCGCGGACGCGCCGCCGGTCCGCACCTGGTGGACACCGGTCAGTCGGAGCCCCTCGGACGCCGCCGTCGCCGACGCCTGGTCGCGGGCCGCGTCCATCGCGTCCTCCAACGCTCGCTCCTTCAGCGTGCGGTACCGTTCCCGGGAGAAGCCGAACCTGACGCCGTCTATCTGTGCGTCGCCGCGGATGGCCGCGGCGTCGATGACGCGTCCGGCCCGGTCGCTGTTCGGCGTCGTGACGAGGAACTCGTGGACGGCGCGGTAGGGGCCGTCGGCACCCACCTCGGGGTCACGGTCGTACCGGATGTCGTAGCGCACCGTCGTGACGTTCTCCTCGGGGACGTCGACGCTGTCGAGCGCCTCGCGGAGGTGCGAGCTGTTCTCGGCGAGTTGCCGCCGCGCGCGGGCGGCCGTCTCCGCCGTCTCCGTGACCGTCACGCGGATCATGACGCGGTTCGGCTCGGCCTCGGCGGACCCCGTGGCGGCCACCTCGACGGTGCGGGTCCCGCCCGCGTCGACGCCGCTCACACCGTCGTCCATGACGGCGCTCGCGCTCGCGAAGCCGGCGAGGCAGCCGGCGACCAGCAGCAGGAGGGCGACGAGGACCGTCCCTCGTTCGGAAACCTTCATGTCCCGAACTACAGGTCGGACGACAAAACCCTGGGGGACGGTCCGCTGCCGTGGGCGGGTCGTGTGGCGGAGGCAGGAGAGGGACGGGAGGGGAGAGGAAGGAAGGGAGGAGAGAGGAAGCAAGCAGCACGAGGCGGGGAAGGGAACGGGGAGAAGGAGAGTGGGGGCGAGGGAAGAGGACGGGAGGGTGAGTCGGAAGGAGAGTGGGGGCGAGGGAAGGGAACGACAGAGCGTGTCAGGCGGCGCGGTAGGTCACCTGGACGGTCACCGAGACGCTGACGGGACCGGGTTCGAACGTCGTGCGAGCGCCGTCGGCGGCCGACTCCGCGACGTCGAACCGCTCGACGGGGACGAACCCGCCGGTGGTCGACATCGTCTCGACCCCCGTGACGGAGAGGCCGGACGCCGACGCCATCGCGTCCGCGTCGGCTCTGGCGGCGGTCACGGCGCGCTCGATGGCCTGCGTCCGGAGGTTCGCGCGGGTCTCGTCGGAGAGGGTGAAGCTCACGCCCTGCACCTCGCTCGCGCCGTTACCGACGGCGACGTCGACCACGTCGCCAGCGCGGGCCGGGTCGGTCTCGATACGGTACGCGTGGACCGCGCGGAAGCCGCGCTCGGTGCGCTCCCCGTCACGGTAGTCGTACTCGGGGGAGACCGCGAACGACGCCGTCGTGACCGCGTCGTCGGGGACGCCGGCCTCGCGGAGCGCCGTCCGCATCCGTTCGGCGTCCGCCGCGACCTGTCCGCGGGCGGCGTCGGCCGAGTCGGCCGTCGCGACGACGGCGACGGCGACGACGGCGAGGTCCGCCTCGGCGTCGAGCGACCCGGTGCCGGTCGTCGAGAGGGTGGTGCCCTCGGCGTCGGTCGCCGTGGCCGATGGAGTCGTCTGGAGCGGGCCGAGACAGCCGGCCAGCACCACGAGCAGGCCGAGCGCGAGGGTGACTGTGAGTCGCGAGTGTCGCATACCAGTCAGTACGGCGGCTCGACTATTCAACTCGCGCTAGAGACAAGTGCGCGTTTGACTCACCCCCCGTCCCGACCCTCGTCCCGACGACCGGCGGGTCGCGGCTCTCCGCCTCGTCCACCGGCTCTGCCCCCTGCGGCGAGTCGTCGGACGCGACGTACCGCACGGTGACGGTGACCTCCGAGTTCGCCTGGAACGGCGGGCTCCAGACGAGCGGCTGGTCCACGGTCCGGAGCACCCGCTCTCGGAGCCGGGTGGCGAGCGGCGGCGGGTCCTCCGCCAGGGGGTGACCGACGGTGACGGTGATGCGCGTCGGCTCCCGAGCGGGGAGCGGTTCGTTCTCGACCTCCATCGAGAGCAACTCCAGGGACGGGTCGGCCCGTTCGAGTTCGGCCGTTATCGCCTGCCGTGCGTCGGACTCGAACGCCGTGGTCTGGTACGTCGAGTAGGTGACCCCGACGAGGAACACGGAGAGAACGAGGAGTGCGACCCCGAAGAGGGCGATTCGTTTCACCGTCGCCGACCGGGCGTCGTCGTACTCGAACCACCGCTGCGGCCGGTAGCCCTGCTGCCAGAGGACGGCCAGCGCGGCGAAGTTCACCGCGATGAAGTTCACCAGCACGAGGACGAACGAGCCGACGATTTCGGCCGGCGCCCCCCAGGCGATGCCGATACCCACGACGGCAATCGGCGGGACGAGCGCCGCCGCGATCATGACGCCGACGAGCGCCGCCGAGACACCGCTCGAGACGGACAGCGCCCCCGCGACGCCCGCGCCGAGCGCCACGGCGAGCGAGAGGATGTCCGGCGCCAGCCGTTCGCGTATCTCACCGATTTCGAACACGCTCGTCGCGCTGAGCGGGACAGCACCCGTCCATCGCAACGAGAAGGCGAAGACGGCCGCGCTGGCGATTGCGAGGACGGCACCGAAGAACTGGAGTCGGACGCTCCGGACGAACAGTTCGTCGTCGTCGACGACGGTGCCGACGTTGGCCGCCATCAGGGGACCGATGAGCGGGGCGATGACCATCGACCCCACGACGACTGCGGGCGAGTCGAGGAGGAGCCCCGCCGTCCCGACGATGGCGCTCATCGCCGTCATCACGGCGTAGACGTACGTCGAGGGAGTCATGTCCCGCGCCCGCGCGACGAGTTCGTCCCGTGAGATACGGTTCCCGTTGTCGGTGTTCTCCTCGTACTCCTCCTGGAGTTCGCTGAACCGCTGGGAGATCACCGTCTCGGCGTCGACCACGACGGTGAACGCGTCCCGTTCGAGCCCCGCCTCGCGGAGGTCGTCGAGGACTGGTTCGACCGCCGTCGCCGGGAGGGGGAACGAGACGATAGCGGTGTACTCTCTCCCGCTCGTCTCGTCGGTGACGACGTAGTCGACACCGTTGTCGTCGAGGGCCGACGTCACCGTGTCGCGCTTGCCCGCGGGGACCGTGACCTGAACGAGTCGCACGCTTCCCCTCTCGGGCGTCCGGGGCTTATATCCTCACCTGGCAGGAGGCGGTGCGTTCGGGGCGGTGAGTGCACCGGCCGTGAGGGGGCCAATAGGTCTCACGACCCGGGGCCGTACGCCGAACCCCGCCTCCGACGACGACTCACTCCTCGGGAGCCAGCCGTTCCAAGAGCGGAATCTCCTCGACTCGTTCGCTCGCGAGCGTCCAATCGAGGCCCGTCGGCTTCCCCCGCGCGCCCGTCTCGACGACTCGCTCGGGCGTCACGACGTGGTCCATCGGTACGTCGTGGGCCTCGGGGGCCGGCGCCTCCGCCTCGCTCACGACCTGCCGTTCGTGGACCGTCGTCACGACCGGCGTCGACGCGTCGACGCGCCCGAGTTCGGAGAGGACGGCCCACTCGAGGTCGGAGTACCCCTCGCCCTTCCCGACGCGCCACCCCGACTCGGTGACGGCGACGCTGCCGCTCACGACGAGGTCCACGTCGGGAAGTGGGTCGGGGCCGACCTGCACGGCGTAGTCGTCGACGTGTGAGAGCGTCGCGGCAGCGTCTCTGTCCGCCGGCGCGATACGCTCGGGGTCGAGTTCGAGGAATGGCTTCGCGTCTCGCAGGCGGGGGACGGCTATGTACACCCGCTTGCCAGCGTGGAGCGCGGCGCGTCGGACCGGAAGCTGTGGGGCGTCGGGGTTCGCCTTCACCACCTCGGCGTCCCGCCACACTTCTCGTTCGGCGAGTCGGTCGGCCGCCGCCGACGCCCCGGCGAAGTTCGGAATCCGGCCGTGGGGCGGGAACGGGAAGCGCGCCTCCCCGCTCGCTTCGAGGTCGTCCCAGACGCGCTCGCGGAGTGTCTGTTTGTCCATGGGCATGGACACAGTACTGCAGTCCCGTACTATAGTAGACTTTGAAACGCTTCGCAGCCGATTGCGTCGTTCTGGCCGTTCCAGCGGGTTCGCGAGAAGCCGGGATGTCGAGTGAGTGGGCTCTCTCAGGCTACGACAAGAATCCCGTTCGGTCACACGCGCGCCGGCGTCGCGCTCGACGCCGCCCGCACGCCCGGCTACGCGTCGACGTCCGACGGTACCGTCAGCACCGGCACCGTCGAGTTCCGCACCACGCGCTCTGCGACGCTCCCGAGGAGGTAGTGAGCGAGTCCGGTCCGGCCGTGGCTGGCGATGACGACGAGGTCAGCACCCGACTCCTCGGCGTGTGCACAGATGCTGCGGGAGGGGATACCGTCGACGACAGTCGTCGTCACCTCGACGTCGGCCGCGTGTGCCCGGGCCTCGACGCGGTCGGTCGCCGTCTGGGCCATCGTCTCCAGCCCACCGACCATCTCCTCCAGCGCCGTCTCGACGGTGTAGACGCTCGACTTGGTCCGCTCGTCGACGATGGAGAGCCCCTCGACGACGGCGTCGAACCGTTCTGCGAGGTCGAACGCGTACGGGAGTGCCTGGAAGGAGGCGTCGCTCCCGTCGGTCGGGACCAGGATGCGTTCGACCCGCTCCGCCGGGGGGGCCGCGTCGGAGTGACGGACCGTCAGGACGGGCACCGTGGCGTGTCTGACCACCCGCTCAGCGACGCTCCCGATGAGGAACCGTTCGACCCCGGTTCGTCCGTGGGTCCCCATCACGACGAGGTCGACGTCCGCCTCGGAGACGTACGCGAGAATCGCTTCCGAGGGGACGCCGACGGTCACCCGGGTCACGACGTCGTCGGTGTCGAACAGGGCGGCGGCGGCGTCGACGGCCTCGTGGGCGGTCTGTTCCGCGGCGGTCCGCCCGGCGTCGGGCTCTTCGTCACCGGCGACGCCGTCGAAGTCACGTTCGTCGACGACGCTCAGGAGGTGTACCGTTGCTCCGTACGCCGCCGTGAGTACTCGGCCGTATCGGGCCGCCCGCTCGGCCGACTCGCTCCCGTCCGTCGGAACCAGAACCTCGTCGAACATCGTCACTGGGCTGACAGTACGACGGTCCGGGAGATAACCGTTGGGTCGGTCGGCCGCGGCAGGCTTACCCCGTCGGCGCTCGACGGCGTCCCTGTGACACGAACGCGACTCACGACGGTGGAGGAGGTGCCCGAGAACGGGTCGTTCCTGTTCACCGTCCGAGAGCGGGACGGTCCCGAAGAGGAGGTCATCCTCGTGCGGTGTTCGCCCGCGGCCGGCGACGACGCCGACTGCGCTACGGGTGACGACGCCGAGGCGGACGACGACGCCGAACCGCACGCCGACGCGAGCGGCGGTACGGACGACGGCAGGGAGTGGACGGTCCGCGCGTGGCGGAACTTCTGCCAGCACGAGACCGACCAGCGCCTCGACAGGGGGTCCGGCGCCGCGGTCAGAGACGGCGAGGTGGTCTGTCCGAAACACGGCTCGATGTTCGACACCTGCACGGGCTACTGCGACAGCGGCGAGGCGGCCGACTCGTACCTCTCCGACGTCGAGGTCACAGTCGACGACGGCGTCGTCTACCTCACCGACGCGGCGGTGGAGTTCTCCCACACGGGCGGCGTCGAGGAGGGAGACGACGACGACGGCGGGCCGAGTTCGACCTCACACCTGACGTTCTGAGCCGTCTTCGACCGCCAGCACCTCGCTCACGACGCGCGTCGACCCCCGGTCGGGGACGAGTGCCGCGACATCGTCGGCGAGGCCGTCGCCCGCGTCGAGTTCGATGGCGACGAACGCCGGGGCGGGGCGCCGACCCAGGCGAACCACGCCCGCGTCGAGCGTGCCGAACCAGCCGTGGTACGAGAAGCGCTCGCCGGGGTCGTCGACCCGACAGGCCACGTAGACCGCACCGCCGTTCAGTGGACGCCACGGCTGGACGGCCACCGTGACCGGCCGGGTCCACGACGAGAGGGTGAACGCACGGGGGTCGGCCCACTCGGCCGCGTCGCCCGGTTTCGGGTGGCGCGTGGGCGTGTCGAGCGACGTGGCCTCTGCCCGGGGGACAGAGGGTCGGAGGTCGGGCGTCGCCCTCGCGAGGAACTCGGTCGCGGGACCGACCTCGACGACCGGTCGCCACCGCCGGCCGGCGGGGGTGCCCTCCCCGAGGAGTACCCGTTCTCGTTCCCGGTCGAAGACGCCGAAGTGGCCGCCGCAGTCGTCGACTCTCCAGGCGACGTACGTCGCGGCGGCACCACGGGGGGTCCACGGCTGGAGCGTGAGGACGGGCGGCGTGTCGCCCGCCCGCCGGTGGTCACACTCGCGCCGGTGGAGTCGACAGACCACCGTCGGGCCGACCACGTCGGCGTCGGGCGGGGCGGGCGACTCGGGGTCGGCCACGGGTGGGGCGTCGGCGAGCGAGCGCGAGCCACCGTCGGGACGCTCCATACCCGACCTTCATCGGGTGACGTGAAAAGCTCCCGGCTCTCCGTCTCGATGCCGGCGTCGGGGACGCCGGACCAGAGAGTGGGAGAGACGGTTCCGCAGGAGTCGGAGCAGCCGACTCGTGGGTGTTATCCCTCTCTCCCGTCTACCGACGGTATGTTCGAGAACCGACCCGACCGCGACGAGGTGGTCCTCGTGGGACGGTCGAACGTGGGGAAGTCGACGCTGATGCGGGAACTGACGGGACACGCCGTGCAGACGGGGAAGAAGCCGGGCGTCACCCGCCAGCCGAACTACTTCGACTGGGCCTCCGAGAAGTTCATGTTCACCGACCTGCCCGGCTTCGGGTTCATGTCCGGCGTGAGCGAAGCGCGAAGAGAGCAGATCAAGACCGACGTCGTCCGCTACGTCGAAGACCACGCCGACCGCATCCTCGTCGGCGTCGTCGTCGTCGACGGCAAGGCCGTCGTCGACATCATCGACCGCCACGCCGAGGCGGGCGAGATACCGCACGACGTCGAACTGTTCCACTTCCTCCAGGAGCTGGAGATTCCGACCGTCGTCGCCGTCAACAAGATGGACAAGGTCGACGACCGTGACGAGCGCCTGGACGACCTCTGTGACCGACTCGGCCTCTACCCGCCGTGGCAGCAGTGGCGCGAGACGATCGCCCCCATCAGCGCCAAGCGCGGGAGCGTCGAACCGCTCCTCGAAGCGCTCCGCACCCACTTCCACGACCAGAAGCGCGACGACCTGCTGAAGTTCGTCACCGCCTGACCGGACCGACACGCCCCACACGACCCGGCGGTCACCTACACGACGCGGTTGGTCAGGTCATCGCCCGCGCGAATCCGGCGGACGTTCGTCCGGACGAGTGTCGCGACGTCCTCGTGGTACCGGCGGCTGAGACCGCTCGTGTGTGGCGTCACGACCACGTCGTCGTCGGCCCATAGCGGCGACTCCTCGGGGAGCGGTTCCCGCTCGAAGACGTCGAGCGCCGCACCCGCGATGGCCCCGTCGTCGAGGGCTGCCACGAGCGCCGCTTGGTCGACGACGCCCCCACGGGCGACGTTGACCAGGTAGCTCTCGTCGTCCATCGCCTCGAACGTCGCGTGCGAGACGAGCCCCTCGGTCTCCGCGGTCAGCGGGAGGGCGAGGACGACGAACCGCGCGCCCGAGACGGCCGCCGACAGCGCGTCGGGCGTGTAGACGCGTCGAGCGTGCTCGTGCGACGCACCCGACTGTCGGACGCCGACGACGTCCATCCCGAGCGCCGCAGCCCGTTCGGCCACGCCGCTCCCGAGCGTCCCGAGGCCGACGACACAGACCCGTTCACCGTCGAGCGTGAACAGCGTCCCGTACGGTTCTCGCTCCCACTCGCGCGCCCGCTGGCGGTCACGGTAGGTGTGCAGTCCCCGCGCGAACGACAGCATGTAGCCGAGGACAGTCTCGCCGATGGCCGTGCCGTGGATGCCCGTGCTGTTCGTGAGCACGACGCCCGCATCGGCGTACTCGTCGATGGGGAACTCGTCGTAGCCGGCCCGGATGCAGTGGACCCACGAGGCGTCGAGGAACGAGGGACGCGGGCCGAACGCGACGACTGCGTCGCCGGGGCCGAGCGTGGGGTTCTCGGGCGACTCGACGGGAACGGGGAGGTCGGAGAGCGCCTCGACGAGGACGCCTGGGTCGAAGACGATGTCGACTGAGTCGTGGACGACGACGCGTTCGAGTTCCATGGTCGGGTCTCACACTCGGCGTACAAGTTCGTACGGATTCCGGGAGTCAGTCATCGGCCGACGTCGCGGCCCCGACGCCCGCACCGGTCGTGACCGTCTCGACGACCCGCTCGTTCGCCGCGACCCACCGCAGCAGGAGGAACGCGAAGACGTACTTCGCGCCGATGTCGAGCAGCGAGTAGCCCCACGAGGTGGTCGCGACGCCGAGCAGGGCGAACCCCTCACTCCCGAGCGCCCACAGGATGGGGTAACCGAGCCACAGCACGACCGTCAGCAGTTTCAGCGTCCCGAATATCTCGCTCGTTCCGGCAGCCGCCGCGTCCTGTGGCCACTCGACGAGGAGGACGTACAACACCGCGAGGAAGAACGCGCAGCTGATTCCGTAAAAGACCCACCGGAGCAGGTACGACGAGGTGATGAGCGCCGCGGCGAGCCCCGTCACACACATGCCGATGTCCATCGTGATGGCCGTGAACAGCTTCGACCGGTCGGTACCGGCCAGGAGGCCGAGCGCGAGGATGATCATCGGCGTCGAGAGAGTCCAGGTGAGGTACCGACCCCACGGCGAGAGCACCTCCTGTCCGGCGAGAGCGTGACCCGCGGGCATCGTCAACAGACCGACGGTCAGTCCCGACGCGAGTCCGGCGTAACTCGAGATGGAGACGAGCGGGACGAGCAGCGTCGCCACCCAGATGAGGCGTGCCCGCGTCGACTCGACCCGGCGACCCATCCAGACGAACAGGAGGATAGAGAGCCCCGCGAGGGCGATGTTGACCCACAGCGAGGCGTTGAGCGAGGCGTTCTCCTGAATCATCCGGAGCACCTCCGTCTGTGTCGCCTGGAGCGGGACGGTCGGTGCTGTCATCAGCTGACTGGTAGGTGTCATCGGAGCCGCTTAGGACCGGGGGTAAATAACCTATCCGGCCGTCAGAGACGCGAGAAATTCACATAACGGTCGAGTGCGGCGGGGGAAGGAGAACGTCCGTCTCAGGGTGGTCGGCGCGCCACGCCCCCCAGGTCGCCACCGTCGAAGGGACGATGGTGAGACGGTCTCCCTCGCGTTCGCCGCAGATGGCCTGTGCGAGTATCTGGCTCCAGAAGCTCTCGGTGGGTTCGTCGAACAGGACGAGGTTGCCCGAGTTGCGCACCTCCGCCGCGCCGTCTGTCGCGCTCGCGCCGAACACACGACCGTCTGTCTCTGCCGTTTCGGCGTAGATACGCGGCGCTTGCCAGAGCTGTCCCGACACGCCGAACGTCGCTGCCTCGCCCGCGACCAGCCGCTCTGCGACCATCCCCGACTGGCAGATGGGACAGAACGTGACCAAGAGCGGGCGGTCGAGGACGTCGTTGACGATTTCGTGCCACCACACCACCGGGAGGGGGTACGCGCGGGCCCGCGTGCCGTCCGCGCTCGTGACGCCGATGACGAACGTCTCGTCGGAGAGCCCGTCGCCGGCGAACCCCGTCTCGTACTTCTCGTCGACGCTGAGTCCGGACCAGTCGTCGTCGTACACGGGCTCGACGATGGCTCGGATGTCGGTGTCCTCGATGATATCGGCCTCGCAGATGGTCGTCGGCAGCCCCCACTCGCCGAGCTGGTCACGTTCTTCGACGGGAATCGGCGTCCCGTCGTCGACGCCGGCGAACTCGCTGCGCTGCCGGTCGGGGGTCCGTGTCGGGGCCTCGGTCGGTCGAGGCGTCGACGTGCGTCCATCCGTCCCGCCACCCGAGCAGCCGGCGAGTGCACCGAGTCCGCCGGTCGTGAGCGCCGCGAGCAGGGCACGGCGGCTCGTCGGCACCGGACGTCTCATACCGTCTCGTCGACGGGCAGACGGTTAACGGACGCGGGGCTGTGTACCTCCGGCACACGGCTCTCGCTCCACACGCACCCGTACGGTCAGTCGCAGAACGGTGGCTCGGGAGAAGGCCTCGTCACACGGGGCTCGGAGGGGGTAACTGTCGTCACTGCCACCACCCGACGGTAGTCGCTCGCGCGTGAAAACTCGCTCGTTCCGACGGTCGACGGACACGACACGCGAGTGACCGGAACCATCATCATCTATCAAATGTTTTCACGGCCGACCGAGCAGTTCACACGATGTCCGTCGACGCCCCAGAACTCACACCGCTGTTCGACCCCGACTCCGTCGCCGTCGTCGGTGCGAGCCCAGACTCGTTCTACGCCGGCAACCTCATCGACAACCTCCTCGACTACGGCTTCGAGGGATCGCTCTACCCGGTCAACCCGAAGCGCGACGAGGTGTGGGGACGGACCTGCTACGACGACGTCGACGACGTGCCCGAGACCGTCGACCTCGTCGTCGTCAGCGTCCCCCGCGAGTACGTCGTCGGCGTGGTTCGCGCGGCCGGCGAACGCGGCGTCGCCGTCGCGCTCGTCGTCGCCGCCGGCTTCTCCGAGGCGGACGACGAGGGCGCGGCGCTGGAGGCCGACCTCGCCGCCGCCGCACGGGAGGCCGGCATCCGCGTGGTCGGGCCGAACTGCATCGGCGTCATGTCGGCGCGCGGCGCGACGCTGACCGCGACGTGCTCGCGCGAGCCACAGCCGGGCGCGATCGGCCTCGTCAGCCAGTCCGGCGCGCTCGCGTTCACCACGTTCTTCGAGCGGGCCGCCGACGCCGACGTCCACTTCAGCCACATCGTCTCGACCGGTAACGAGGCTGACCTCACCACGAGCGACTACGTCGCGTATCTGGCCGCCGAGGAGACAGTCGACGTCATCTGCGCGTACGTCGAGGGGCTGACCGACCCCGAGCGGTTCATGCGCGTCGCCGAGGCCGCGACGCGTGCCGGGACGCCGGTCCTCACCGTCAAGATCGGACAGAGCGACGTCGCCGAGGCCGCGACGCTGTCGCACACGGGCTCGCTCACCGGTGACGACGACGCCTGGGCGGCCGCGTTCAGGCAGACCGGCGTCCAGCGAGTCGCGGACATCCCCGACCTGCTCTCGCAGGCGAGCGGTCACGCGGCGTACGACGCGCCCGACGGCAACCGCGTCGCGATCGCCTCCACGAGCGGCGGACTCGCGAGCCTCCTCGCGGACCTGGCCGACGAGCGCGGCCTCTCGCTCCCGGACATCGACGGCGAGACGGAACGGACCCTGCTCGACATGGACGAACTGCTGACGTTCGGCGCCTTCCACAACCCGGCGGACATCCGCGGCTACGGGGCGGAGGTCCTCCCCGAAATCGCAGACACGCTTTTCGCGGACGACGCCTTCGACGCGTACGTCTTCGCCATCGGTCTCTCTGCGGTCGACGACCGCGCCGCGCGCGTCGCCGCCGACCTCGAGGCCATCGTCGAGCGGGCCGACGACCCGGTGTTCGTCCTCTGGACCGGACGGAAGGTCCCCGACGACCCGACCGAGACTCCGCCGTATCAACGACTCAGAGGCTCGGTCCCGGTGTACGAGGACCCCGGCCGGTGTCTAGACGCCGTCGCCTCGCTCGTCGACGCGGTGGCCGACCGCGACCGACTCGCCGCACGACCCGGGCGCGCCGAATTCGCCGAGGGACTCACCGCCCCGCCGGTCGACATCCCGCGCGGCCGCGTCCTCACGTGGGCGGAGAGCGAGCGGTTGCTCTCGGCGTTCGACGTTCCCGTCGTCGAGACGCGGCTGGTGACGACGCCCGAGGAGGCCGCGGCCGCCGCGGTGGACCTCGGTTTCCCGGTCGTCCTCAAGGTCGACTCGCCGGCGCTCCCCCACCGGACCGACGTCGGGGCCGTTCACGTCGGCGTCGACTCCGCCGACGCGGCCCGCGAGTCGTTCGACGCGATTATGCAGGCCGCACGGGCGAACGCCCCCGACGAGGACGTTGAGGGCGTCCTCGTCCAGCCGATGGTCGACGACGGCGTCGAGGCCATCGTCGGCGTCTCGCCGGACAAAGTGTTCGGGTCGCTCGTCACCGTCGGGGCCGGCGGGGTGCTCGTCGAAGCCGTCGACGACGCCACGGTGCTGGTGCCGCCGTTCTCGCGGGCCGACGCGCGCGAGGCGGTCGAGGCCACGGCGCTCGCCGACCTCCTCGAGAACCGCCGTGGCGGCGATGCGCTCTCCGTCGACGGACTCGTCGACGTCGTCGTGTCGGTCGGGAACCTGGCCGCGTCGACCGACGTCGCGGAACTCGACCTCAACCCGGTGCTCGTCACCGAAGAGGGGCCGGTCGCCGTCGACGCGCTCGTCCGGACGCGCGAATAAGACGGAGCGGGTCGGAGAAGGAGACGACGGGCTCTACTCGGGCGCGCGTTCGAGCAACCGACGGTAGCGGTCGACGGTCGCCGTGTCGAGGAAGACGCCCTCGACTTCGAGGGAGTCCCGGTCGGAGGCGTCGAACGCCTCGACCAGCCGTCTCGCCTGTGCCACCTCGTCCTCGGGCGGCGTGAACGCCTCGTTGATGACGCCGACCTGTGCCGGGTGGATGGCGGTCATCCCGACGAACCCCGTGGCGCGGGCCCGCTCGGCGACCCGACGGAGCCCGTCCTCGTCGCCGATGTCGAGGTGGACGGACGCGACGGGGTCGACGCCGGCCATCGCGGCGTACTCGACGGTGAGCAGTTCGAGCCGTTTTCTGACCCGGTCCGGCGTCCCGGGCGACCCGATGGCCTTGCAGTAGTCCGCGAAGCCGAACGCGAGGCTCTCGACGCCCGTCTCGCGACAGGCCGCGGCGATCTCCGAACCGGCGTGCATCCCCGTCGGCGTCTCCACGGTCACACGGAGCGGCGGCGGGTCGTCGGTGAGTGCCGCGAGCGCCGCCCACGCCTCGCGGACGTCGCGGCCGGATTCGACCATCGGGAGCGCCACCGCGTCGGCTCCGGCCTCGACGGCCGTCGCGAGGTCGTCCGGGAAGTCGTCGGTGCCCCGACCGTTGACCCGGACGGCGACTTCGCGGTCCACGTCGAGGTCGGGGAGGAACGCCCGCAGGTTCTCGCGGGCCGCCTCCCGACGCGAGGGGTGGACGGCGTCCTCGAGGTCGAAGATGAACGCGTCGGCGTCGGTCCCGACCGCCTTCCGAAGCATCTCGACGTCGTCGGCGGGGGTGAACAGCGCGGACCGGCGCGGGCGAGTGGTGTCCGCCATCTACTCGTACTCCGCGAGCAGTTCGCGCTCGATGCGTTCGACGGGGTGGTAACAGGCGGCCTCGTGGTCGCCGTCCTGGTAGGTCGTTCGCTCGGGCTCGGCGCTCCGACACTCGTCGGTGGCCTTCGGACAGCGCGGCGCGAAGTTACACCCTGTCGGGAGGTTCACCGGGTTCGGCGGCTCGCCCGGGAGCAACACCCGCTGTCGCTTCTCGGTCGGGTCGGCGTTCGGCGACGCCGACAGGAGCGACGCGGCGTACGGATGCTTCGGGTTCTGGACGATCTCTTCGGTCCGCCCGAGTTCGACGATGCGCCCGAGATACATCACGGCGAGTCGGTCGCTGATCTGTGAGAGGCTCGCCAGGTCGTGGGAGATGTAGACGATGCCGATGTCGCGCTCGTCGGCCATCTGGCGCAGGATGTTGAGGATGCTGGCCTTCAGCGAGACGTCGAGCATCGACGCCGGTTCGTCGCAGATGAGCAGTTCGGGGTCGAGGACGAGCGCGCGCGCGATGGCGACGCGCTGTCGCTCCCCGCCCGACAGCTGGTGTGGGTAGTCGTCGAGGTACTTCTCCGGCGGGTTGAGCCCGACGTCGGAGACCGTCTTTCGGACCGTCTCCTCGATGTTGTCGCGCTCGCGCCCCTGAATCTTCAGCGGTTCCGCCACCGCGGCACGGACGGTCTGTCTGGGGTTCAGCGAGTCGAACGGGTCCTGGAAGATGAACTGCACCTTCGAGCGGAACTCCTTCGTCCCGCCGTCGAGGTACTCGTCGACGCTGGTCCCGCGGAAGCTGATGCTCCCGGCCGTCCGGGGCTGGAGGACGGAGATGACCTCCCCGAGCGTCGACTTGCCGCAGCCGGACTCGCCGGCGACCCCGACCACCTCGTTCTCGCGGACGTCCATGTCCACCTCGTTGACCGCCTTGACGTAGTTGGGGTCCCGCCCCCGGAGCTGGTCGATGATTCCCTGTGTCTGTGTGAACCACTTCGAGAGGTCGTCGGTCTCGAGGACGGTGTCGCCGGCGTGGCGACCCTCGCCGCGTTCGACGAACTCGAGTCCCCACGTCTCGGGTTCGGTCGCCTCGGCGCGGAACCGTTCGACGCGGTCGGTGTGGTAGCAGGCCGACCGCTGGTCCTCGACGGGCTCGATGGGCGGGTGTCCGTTCTCGCACTCGTCGGTCGCGAAGGGACACCGGTTCCGGAACACGCAGCCGGTCGGCTCCTCCGTGAGGTCGGGGAGCGACCCCGGGATGGAGATGGCCTGGTGGTCGAAGTCGTCGATGTCCGGGAACGAGTTCTTCAGCCCCATCGTGTAGGGGTTGGTCGGGTGCTTCAGGACGTGTCGGGTCGCCCCCTGCTCCATCACCTTCCCGCCGTACAGGACGGAGACGTCGTCACAGGTCTCGGCCACGACGCCGATGTCGTGGGTGATCAACAGCAACGAACTGTCGATTTCCTCTTGGATCTCCATCAGTTTGTGGATGATCTTGTCCTGGACGATGACGTCCAATCCCGTGGTGGGTTCGTCGGCGATGATGAGGTCCGGGTCGAGGACGAGCGCCATGGCGATGGTGACGCGCTGGCGCATCCCGCCGGAGAACTGGTGGGGGTAGTCCGTCGTCCGCTCGGGGTCGAGGCCGACGATTTCGAACACCTCGGCCACGCGCTCGCGGGCCTCGGCCTTCGAGACGTCACGATGGGTCGTGATGGCCTGTCTGATCTGCTTCCCCACAGTCATGACGGGGTCGAGCGAGTCCATCGCGCTCTGCGGGATGTACGAGATTCGTTGCCAGCGGACGTCTCGCCACTCCTTCTCGGAGAGGTCGAGGAGGTCCTGGCCGTCGAACCGCACGGTGCCGGAGTCGATGCGGGCGTTGTCGTCGAGCAGCCCGAGGATCGAGTGAGCGATGGTCGACTTGCCACACCCGGACTCGCCGACGAGTCCGTAGTTGTCGCCGCCGTCGACCGAGAAGGAGACGCCGTTGACCGCGTGGACGTCGTCCTCGGACGTCTTGTACCTGATTCGTAGGTCTTCGACTTCGAGTAGACTCATACTAGTCTTCACTCCGTAGTTCGGGGTTGACGACCTCCTCGAACGCGCGGCCGACGAGGAACACCGACGTCGTCACCGCCGCGATACCGATGGCCGGTGGGAGCACCCACCACCACGCCTCGCGCATCCCGCCCGACTCGAACACCTGCTGGAGCATCCGGCCCCAGGAGGTGGCCGTCGGGTCGCCGAAGCCGAGGAAGGCGAGCGACGCCTGGCCCGCGATGGCCCAGGAGACGGCGTAGGCGGTGTAGAGGAAGCCGACGCCGATGACGTTCGGCGCGACGTGTAAGAACATCGTTCGACCGTGCCCCGCACCGGCGGCACGGGCGGACTTCACGAACGTCCGCTCGCGGACGGTCATCACCTCCGACCGGATGACCCGCGCGGGCATCTTCCAGAAGAACGCGACGATGACCGCCGTGATGAGGACGATATTCGGCTGGACGAACGTCAGGACCAGAAGCGCCATCGGCAGGAACGGCAGCGCGAACGTCAGGTCGGTCAGGCGCATCAGCACCTCGTCGACCCGCCCGCCGAAGTAGCCGCTCGTCAGTCCCACGAGGAAGCCGACGACCCCCGTGCCGACGCCGCCGAAGAAGCCGACGATGAACGTCGGGCGCGCGCCGGCGAGGAACTGGCTCAACACGTCCTTGCCGAACGTCGTCGTGCCGAGCGGTGCCGCGCTGTTGGGCGGGACCATCCGCATCATCTGTCCGTCCTCGTTCTCCATCGTGTGCTCGATGGGCTCGTGTGGGGCCAGCGCCGGCCCGAACAGCCCGAGGAACAGGAAGGCGGCGAGGACGACGATGCCGACCTTCGCGGCGTCGTCCTCGAGCACGACGGCCATGACGTTCTTCGCCCGCGTGAGGTTCTCCGAGG
This sequence comes from Salinigranum sp., assembly GCF_041641895.1. Classification (NCBI taxonomy): domain Archaea; kingdom Methanobacteriati; phylum Methanobacteriota; class Halobacteria; order Halobacteriales; family Haloferacaceae; genus Salinigranum; species Salinigranum sp. The sequence goes on from NZ_JBEPXO010000025.1 coordinate 28,565, forward strand.
CCCGCTCTTTCAGTTCGCTCCGGTCGACCGAGACGACCGACAGCAGCGACATCAGACGTCACCTCCCTCGACCGTCGGGTCGACTTTCGCGTACAGCACGTCCGCGAGGAGGTTCATCACGATGACCGCGAACGCCATGATGAAGATGGCGGCCTGGACCGTCGGGTAGTCCTTCTGGTTGATGGCCAGCACGAGCGCGCGGCCGATGCCCGGCCACGCGAACACCACCTCGAGCGTGATGACGCCCTGGAACATCATGCCCAGCCGGAGCGCGAAGTAGGTCAACAGCGGGAGCATCGAGTTCCGGCCGGCCCGGGCGAGCTGTCCCATCTCCGAGAGCCCCTTCGCGCGGTGGAGCGTGAGGAACGCCGACCCCTTCCGCTCGACGACCGAGTTGCGTGCGAGCATCAGGAAGTCACCGCTGTAGTAGAGAACGGTCGCGAGGAACGGCAGGAAGTAGTGCATCGCGAAGTCCGGGTGGAGATACGTCTCGACGAACCCCTCGGGGTTCGCGACCGGACTCCGCATCCCGAACGCGGGGAGGAGGTCGAGCTGGTACGAGAAGATGATGAGGAAGAAGATGCCCGTGACGAACACCGGCGTCGACCGGAAAAAGGTCGTGACGACGATGCTCAGCTGCTCGAACGACGACCCGCGGTTCCAGCCCGCGTACGAGCCGAGCGCCGAACTGACGATGGCCGTCACGATGAGCGCCGGCACCAGGAGGATCATCGTGTTGAGCAGTCGCGGGAAGATGATCTCGCTCACCGGGCGACTCTGTGCGATAGAGAACCCGAAGTTGAGCGTCAGGAGGCTCTGGACGTACTTGATGTACTGGACGTAGATGGGTTCGTCGAGGCCGTACTGGACGCGCAACGCCTGGACCTGCTCCTGGGTGAGCCCTCCGGAGGCGATGAGCGAACTGAACGGGTCCCCCGGGAGCAGCCGGAGCGTGAGGAAGATGATGGAGACGGAGACCAGCGTCAGGGCTATCGAGATGGCGACCCGTTTGACGAGGAAGCGTCTGAAACTCATGTGGTACTGAAAGTCGGTTCTCTACTCGTTCAGGAGAAGTCGGGCTGGTCCAGGTCGGACCGGTCCGCGTGCCCGTCCTCGACCCGGGCGGCGAACGCGTCCCAGGCGTCACCCGACGGCGCCACGAGCGTGTCGCCGTCGAAGGTGTATCCGGCCTGCTGGAGCCGCTGTTTGCCCTGCTCGGGGTTGTACTCGTACGTCGGGATGTCGCCGGTGTAGAACGGGCTCATCATCGGTGAGATGAGGTTCTGTCCCTCGATGACCGTCGCGCGGCCGCCGAGGACGCCCTGGACGAACCCTTCCTTGTCGACCGAGTGGCTCAGCGCCTTGCGGAACTCCTTGTCCCGGATGAGCGGATTGATGTGGTTGATGTGGACGTCCAGCGGCGCGTAGTTCTTCGACACCTGCTTCTCGACGCCGCTCGTCGACGCGGCGCGGTCGGCCTGGTCGTTCGAGAGCGTCGTCCCGATGGCGTCGATGTCGCCGCTCTGCATCGCCCCGATGAGCGCGTCGACGTTGCCGACGTTGGCCCAGACGATGCCGTCGATGCCGTCCCCCGACGTGAAGTACTCGCCCAGCAGCTCCTCGCGGACGGACTCGTCCCACATCCAGTGGTCCGGGTTCTTCTCGACGGCGAAGCGGGTCCCCTGCTCCCAGCTGGAGAACTGGAACGGCCCCGTGCCGACGGGGTTCTCCGGGTTGTGCTGGGCCGGGTTGTCGACGTTCTCCCACTTGTGCTTCGGGAGGATGACGCTGCGGACCATCCGCTGGGTCAGGAAGGCGGCGTCGGGCCGCTTCAGGTTGAACCGGACCGCACCGCCACCGCTCTCGGAGATGACCTCCACGCTCTCGATGGGCTCGTAGAACGGCCCCATCTCGGGGGAGTTGTACTCTTTGAACAGTTCGACGCTGAACTTGACGTCGTCGGGCCCGAACGCCTCGCCGTCGTGCCACTGGACGCCCTCGCGGAGCTGAACCTCGACGGTCGTCTCGTCGGCGACGGTGGCGTCCGTCGCCAGCGCCGGGACGATTTCCAGCTGCGGCGAGGCGTCGAACAGCCCGTCGTAGAGGTTCGTGAGGCGCTTCGCCTCGGGGCCACCGCCGGCCCACGCGATGTTCAGGCCGCCCATCGACGCCAGGACGCCTTTGACCCACGTGCTCGAGTCGCCGGTGGGCTGGAGGTTCACCTGCGTCCAGATGAACGAGTCGCGGTTGGTCCCGTTGCCGGGCATTGGGACGTACCCCTCCCAGTTGGCGGTGTTGCCCGCCATGATGACGTCGGTGAACGCGATGGAGAGGATGTAGGCGTCCTCGCTCGCCTTCCGCTGAATCTCGTGACACAGCTCGACGCGACGCTCCTGGTCCTGAATCTCGGTCGCCTGCTGCTCGAGCAGTTCCGTGATTTCGGGGTTGTTGTAGTTGTAGTAGTTCCCTCCCGTCCGCGGATGCATCCGCATCAGGAACGGGTTGGGGTCGAGTCCACGCTGGGGGTCCGGCCCGTGGGTGTTCATCGACACCGAGACGGTGTGCCCCGTGTCGGCCGCCCAGTACTCGTCGTACATGACGTTCGTCGGGACGTCGTCGAGCGCCACCGGGACGCCGACGTCGGTGAACGCGCGCTGGATCATCAGCGCGTGTTCGCGCATCCACGGCTCCTCGTCCGACGCGAAGTTGACCGTAATCTCGGGGACTGCCGCGCCCTCGGTCACCGTGTACTCGAACGGGATGTTGTCGTTGTTCTTCGTCTCGATAGGCCACTCCCCGCGGAACATCGTCTGGACGTTCCGGCCGTCGCCGCCGCCACCGCTGCTTCCGCTTCCACCGCCACCGTTACCACTGCCGCCACCGTCGCCGCTCCCGCCGTCGCCGCCACTGCCGCCACCGCCGCCACCGTTTTGCCCACCGCAGCCAGCGAGACCAGCCGCGCCCAGTGCTGCCGTCGTCACCAACATCCGTCGGCGCGAGAGCCCCGACCCATGCCTGTTATTATCATTCTGCATCGTACGTAACCCCCCGAACCACTAGGCACATATAAACGTTTTTAAAAATAGTGAACAATAACCGGAGTAAACATTCATTTATCTCGCCCACTCGCGGAGCGGAATCTACCTGACGAGCGCCGAAACCCCCACGAAACGACCGATTCGTGCTCGTCAATCGAAGAGACGTTCGCGTTGACGGCCCTGCGGGACCACCACTTTTGCGACACGCGCACCACGCCCGGCCCATGGCCACCGACATCGCCGTCGTCAGCGACACCCACGTCCCGGGTCGGGAAGCCGAGGTACCCGCGTGGGTCCGCGAGCGCGTCCGCAGCGCCGACCACACCATCCACGCCGGAGACTTCGACGCCCCCGAGACTGCCAGCCTCGTCGAGGACCTCGCACGGGACCTGACCGCCGTCGCGGGCAACGTCGACCCGCCGTCGGTCGACCGTCCGGACGTCACCACCTGCCGGATAGAGGCGGTGACGTTCGTCGTCGCCCACGGCACCGGACCGCACGCCTCGTGGCCCGAACGGGTTCGGGGGGTCGTCGGGGAGACGGTCGACTCGGTCGAGAACGTCGTCGGCGTCGCCGGCCACACCCACACGCCCACCGACGTCGTGGTCGACGGCGTGCGACTGCTCAACCCGGGGAGCGCGACGGGCGCACGCCCGGCGACGCGGACGACGATGCTCACCGTCACCGTCGACGGCGACACCGTCGACGTCACGGTGCACGAGGAGTGACGCCGCACGCATCACGCGCCGCTTTTTAGCCCCGCCCCGAATCGAACCAGTATGGAACTGTTCGCCGTCCCCGACCTCCCCGAGGTGACGCCGGGCGACGACCTCGCCGACCTCGTGGGTGCGCGGATCGACCTCGCACCCGACGACGTCGTCTGTGTCGCCTCGACGGTCGTCTCGAAGGCCGAGGGTCGCGTCCGGTCGCTCGACGACTTCCCCGCGGGGCCGCGAGCGCGAGAGGTCGCCGCCCGCCTCGAGTCGGCCACGGGCGAGGAGAAGGACCCGCGGTTCGCTCAGGCGGTCTTGGAGGAGTCGACGGACCTCCTGATAGAGGCGCCGTTCCTCCTCACCGAGACGCGGTTCGGCCACGTCAGCGTCAACGCCGGCATCGACCGCTCGAACGTCCCCGGCGGGGACCTCCTCCTCCTGCCGAAGCGGCCCACGGCGTCGGCCGAGCGCCTCCGGGCGGGCCTCGCCGCCGACCGCGTCGTCGTCACCGACACCTGCGGGCGACCGTTCCGGCACGGACAGCGCGGCGTCGCCGTCGGCTGGGCCGGCCTCCCCGCCTCCCGGGACTGGCGCGGCGAGCGTGACCGCGAGGGCCGCGAACTCACCGCGACGGTCGAGAGCGTCGTCGACGAACTCGCCGCCGCGTCGAACCTCGTCGCCGGGGAGGGAGCGGGCGGGACGCCTGTGGTCGTGGTCCGCGACTTCGACTTCGGCGACCACGCGGGGAGCGACGAACTCTTCCGCGACGTCGACGGCGACTACGTGCGACAGGCGCTCCGCGAGTGGCGCTACGAGGGGTAGCCCAACCTGGCTCGTCGTGACCGCCGACGCGCGAGACGAGCCTCGTGCCGGGGGGGTGTGCGCGGCGAGGACCCAGCGGAGAGGCGGGCTCGGCAGGTGGTCAGTCCGACTCGAGCAGCCGGTCGACGACGAGCACCGTCCCGCCGACGAGGAGCCAGAGGGACGGGACGGCGACCAGCAGGACGACCCAGTGGGGAACCGGCGTCGACGGGACGGTACCGTGCAGTAAGACCGGTCGGAGGAGCAGTCCGACGAACGGTGGGACGGACGGGGTCAGCATGGAGCGTTCGGGCGTCGGACTCAGGTGTGCTCCGCCGTCCCCGCGTTCCCGTCCGCGAGTCCCGTGCGGTAGACGTAGTACCCTGCGGCGACGAGCAGCAGGCTGACCACCAGCCAGTGCGGGTTGTACTGGCCACCGGCACTCAGAGGCTGGTGGAGGCCCAGGAGCATGTGGTCGACGACGACGTCGTACACGTCGAAGGCGCCGAGGCCGATGAGGGCCGCGCCGGCCAGTGGACGTATCGACAGCGGAGCGGCGGTCCGCCGTTCCGACTGCCAGAGGAGTCCCGCACCGACGCACGTGACGACGAGCATGCCGAGCGAGAAGAGCCCGTCCGCGAGGACGTTCGTTTGGAGTCCGGCGAGCGTGTCCATCGGGTACAACCCGGAGACGAGGTGGTGCCACTGGAGGACCTGGTGCAGGACGAGGACGTCGACCAGTCCGCTGAACCCGAACCCGAACACGCCCGCTGCCAGGAGGGCTCGTCGAGTCACCGTTGTCGACCCGGAGGACGGCTGTTCGTTCATTGTCACGACGTACGGGCCGAAACCGGTGGTGCTGCTGCTTGCGCTCGCAAGAGTTCGTGGAGAGCGCCCGTCTCGGTCGCGTCGGGCGGGACGCGTCTCCGGTCGCTGTCGGTCCGCCCCCTCGCCGTCGTCGGTGTGGACGTGCACAGCCGGCGGCCGGTTCGGCGCGGGAGCCGTCTTCCGGGGGGACGTCACCCGGGGCGGCGTGGCGGGGAATCGACGGGCCGGTTTCGAGAGCGGGCACCCTTGCCGGTATGTCGAGCGTTCAAACCCGGCGCGTCCTGAGGACCGCGTATGCAACGAGACACGCGACGGGCGGCGGCCGACGGAGGCGACGTGTGATGTTCGGCATCGAACTCACCCCCGAACACCCCGTGGACGACGTCGTCGACCTCGGCGTACAGGCCGAATCGGAGGGGTACGACACCGTCTTCGTCTCCGCTCACTACAACAACCGCGACCCGTTCGCCGTCCTGGCGCGGCTGGCGAACGAGACGGACACAGTGCGCCTGGGACCGGGCGTCGTGAACCCGTACGAGCGTCACCCGGTGACGCTCGCCTCGCAGGCGGCGACGGTCGACGAGGCGTCCGGAGGGCGGGCCGTCTTCGGCATCGGACCGGGCGACCCCTCGACGCTGACGAACCTCGGACTCGCCGAGGAACGCGGCCTGCGCTCGGTCCTGGAGGCGTTCAAGGTCGCCCAGCGGCTCTGGGACGGCGAGCGCGTCTCCCACGACGGGACGTTCACCTGCGAGGACGCCGGACTGAACTTCGACGTCTCCGGCGAGATTCCCGTCTACGTCGGCGGTGAGGGACCACACATGTGCCGGATGGCGGGGAAACACGCCGACGGACTGCTGTTCAACGGCTCACATCCCGACGACCTCGCGTGGGCACGGGAACAGGTCGAGCGGGGGATGGCGGACCGCCCCGCCGAGCGCGGCGAGTTCGACCTCGCGGCGTACGCCAGCGTCTCCGTCGCGGAGGACCGCGACGCCGCACGGGAGGCCGCACGTCCACCCGTGGCGTTCATCGCTGCCGGCGCAGCCCCACCGGTGCTGGACAGACACGGCGTCGACCACGACGTCGCAGAAGCCATCGGTGAGCGGATCAGCGCCGGCGAGTTCTCCGCGGCGTTCGACCGCGTCACGCCGGCGATGGTCGACGCGTTCTGTATGGCCGGAACGGTCGACGAGGTAGCGGACCGGATGGCTCGGGTGAGAGAACACGCGGACAGTCTGGTGGTCGGGTCGCCGCTCGGGCCGCAGGTCGAAGAAGCGATTACTCTCGCCGCTGCGGCGCACGACCGATAGCGCCGCTGTCACCGCCGCCTCCGAGCCCACCGCCGACGGCGTCGACGAGCGCCCCGAGCGCGAGGTAGCCGAGGGCGGCGATGGCGAACGTCGTCAGCGCGCCGCCGATGAGGAAGGAGACGAACGCCAGCGGGTCCGACAGCGCGACCCGCGTGATGAAGATGACGACGAGTTCGAAGACGCTCCCGATGAGTCGGGCGAGGAAGTCCACGAGTGTGACCATAGTCGGGCGTTGGCACGGGGGGTACTTGTGTGTTCAGGTCCCGCACTCGGCGACGGAGAGTCGCGTGAGGGGCGGCCGTGAGACTCGGGTAGGCGGCGGCCGCGAGGGGGACTGAGTTCGCGAGCAGTGACACGGTCGACCGCCGGTCGACGGGCAGGCTGGAACCGGGACTCAGAGGGCCTGCACGGCCGTGACGACGTCGTCGAGCGAGGGAGCGTCGAACCAGTCGAAGTCGGTGTAGCCGTTCGTCCCGGCGGTGTAGACGTCCGAGACGGTCTCGACCACCGCGGCCGGGAGCGGGTCCGGCGACTCCTCACACAGGCCCCGCCAGTCGGCGACGCCCTGCTCCCGTGCCTCGGCCTTGGCCGCGCTCACGGCGTCGACCCAGTCGGGGTCCGTCCGCCTGTAGTACTGTCTGACGACCTCCTTCGAGAGTTCCTGGCCGCCGTAGGAGAAGCGGTTCTCGTCGAACGTGCCGACCACGTCGGCGACTTTCAGGGTACCGTCGTCGTACACCACCTCGATCTTGCCGTCCTCGTGGGTGAAGCCGGTCTGTTCGGCGCGCATCGTCACGACGGCGTTCACGCTCAGCGCCAGTTCTTCGAGGCGGTCGAGGTCCGCCTGCCCCGCGACGGCGTCCGCCTCCGCCCACGAGAGGTAGCGGTCCTGCTCCTCGTACTTCGTCGAGAACTCGACGATGGGGTCGGGGAGGTCCACCGTCTCGTCGGGCCACTCCTCGACGTCGAGACCGAACTCGCTCGGCGAGCGCCGACGCCGGAGCGACGACCCCTCGGGCACGGTGTTGCGGAAGACGATCTCGAGCGGGACGACGTAGCCGTCGCCTGCCGCGGCGTGGTACGCCTCGTAGTCGTAGGCCTCACCGTCGCGGGGCAGGTCCGGCACCCGGGCGAGGTCGATGGCCATCGTCCGCGGCGGCGTCCGACACTCGCCGAGGTCCCTCGGCTCCGTCTCGGCCGGGTCGTCGCCCGCCTCGTACACGCCCCGGTAGTGGGTCGGGACGTGGTTCACGTCGAGGAGTTCGAAGTTGGCCGCACCCATCGTACAGAGCGCCGCACCCTTCTCGGGGATCTGGTCGGGCATCCGCCCCCAGTCGAAGACCGAGTAGTCGTCGGTGAAGTAGAAGCGCCCCCGGCCGAGTTCGCCGTCGTGCGGTTCCCTGTCGACGTGTATCTCCTTGACGCTGGTCATACCCGTGTGCGGGCGGGCCGCCGGGAAGTATCTTTCAATTTCGCGCGTCTCGACTGTGTTCCGTCGCCGTCAGCGTCTCCACCTCGACTCGTTCGACGTGGAGGGTGTCGGCGAAGAGGTCGCCGTAGACGACCGTGATTCGGTAGGTCCCGTTCGGGGCGCGGACGTACTCGAACCGGTCGAACTCCTGGGGGAGCGAGGACCACTTCCCGGCCGGGACGCCGTACGAACCGTTCTCGATGGCCCACTCGACTGGGTTTCTGACCTCCGTCGAGAGGTCCTTCAGCGCCACGACGGACGCGTCGTCCGGTGGCTCTCCCTCTGTCGCCCGAATCCCGTACGTCGCCAGCCCGTATCCACCACTCTCCTCGTACGAGACGCGGTAGTAGGTGTCGTTCTTCCGAACGTAGTCGTGTGTGCGGAACGGGTCGGCCGCGTCCCGGTCGACGTACTCGTCGCCGACGTACGGCGACTCCAGAGCGGAGTCGTCGACGAACTGAACCGTCCCGTCGAGTGCGCGGTCGAACGCGCGCTTTTGCGTCGACGACAGCGCTGTGTAGTCGACAGTGTCGTTCGCGGTCGGAGCGCCCGAGCGGGCCGTCGTGGTCGTCTCGGGTGAGGTCGGCGATGACGTCGACGTCGCGGTGGGAGTCGGAGACGGCGACGGCTGTCCGGCCGTCGTGGGCGCGGGGGGAGTCGTCGGAGCGGGCGAGCTGCCGCCGGGGGCGCCGCTGCACCCGGCGGCCACGACGGAGGTGACCACGAGGAGGGCGAGGAACGGGCGGCGGGCCATGTCGACCCGTCCCGAGCAGGGCGGCATATGTCTTCTGTGGTCGTCAGGGGAGACGGACGGCTTTTGGCCGGCGCGCGTCTGTGTCACAGTATGGACGGCGCGCGCGACGAGAACCGGACGGAGACCGACGCCGCACTCGCCGACGTCGCCGACGCCCTCGTCGAAGGCCGCGGCGCGGTGGCGCTCACGGGCGCCGGGGTGTCGACGGCGTCGGGCGTCCCCAGTTTCCGGGGCGAGGGCGGCATCTGGGAGACGGCGTTCGACCCGAACGACTTCCACTACTCCCGGTTCCTCCGCGATCCCGCGGGGTTCTGGGAGGAGCGACTCAGGCTGCAGGAGACGATGTTCCCCGGCGAGATCGAACCGAACCCCGCTCACCACGCGCTGGTCGCGCTGGAGGAACGCGGCGTCCTCGACGGCGTCGTGACGCAGAACACCGACGGCCTCCACCGCGTGGCGGGCCAGCAAACCCTCGCCGAGATTCACGGCAACGCCGCACGCGTCGAGTGTCAGTCCTGTGGGGCGACCGACGATGCAGACCCCGCCTTCGACCGGGTGCGCGACGGCGACACTCCCCCGCGGTGTGACTGTGGCGGCGTCTACAAGCCGGACGTGGTCCTCTTCGGCGAGAACCTCGACCCCGAGACGCTCGGCCGCGCGGAGGACCTCGCGATGGGAGCCGAGACGATTCTCGCCGTCGGCACCTCCCTGCAGGTGAACCCGGCCGCGTCGCTCGCCGGCCTGGGCGACCGACTCGTCGTCGTCAACTTCGACGAGACGGCCTACTCCGCCCGTGCGGACTACGACCTCCGCGCGGACGTGACGGACGTCCTTCCCCGACTCGTCGGCCTCGTCGACGAGCGGCTCTGAGCCGACCGGCCGTCCCGCGTCTCAGCCGTCGACGCGGACGACCGCCCCGCCGTCGAGGCCGTCGGCCGCCGCGTAGCCCGAGAGTTCGAGCGTCAGGTCGAACGCCGCCCGAAGGTTCTGGAGCACGTCCGCGACGCCCGTCTCACCGGCGAGCGTGAGCCCGTAACAGTACGGCCGTCCGACGAGGACGGCGTCGGCCCCGAGCGCGAGGGCCCGGAAGACGTCCGCGCCGGTTCGGACCCCGCTGTCGAACAGGACGGGCACCCGCTCGTCGACCGCCTCGGCGACGGAGGGGAGCGCGTCCAGCGCCGCGAGTGCACCGTCGACCTGCCGTCCGCCGTGGTTCGAGACGACAACGCCGTCGGCCGCTTCGGCCGCGCGTGCCGCGTCGTCGGGGTGGAGGACGCCCTTGAGGTAGACCGGGAGCGATGTCTGTCCGCGGAGCCACGCGACGTCGTCCCACTCGAGGCTCGCGTCGCCGAGGCAGTCGGTCACCGCGGCCGCGAGTTCGGCGTCCGTCGGGTCCTCCCCGACTCGCTCGCGGACGACCGGGTCCGACGCGTAGTTCGCGAGGCCGTGACCGTGGTCGAACGGGACGTACCCCGCGGCGAGTTCGCGGGTCCGCCACCCCGTCACGGGCGTGTCGACCGTGAGGACGAGCGCCGAGTAGCCCGCGGCCGCCGCGCGGCGCACCATGCTCGCCGTCACCTCCCGGCCGGACCAGTACACCTGGAACCACCGCACCGGGTCCGCGACCGGTCCGTCCATCCCCGCGGACCCGTCCGACCCGTCCACCCCGTCGGGCCCGTCCGAGACAGCCGAAGCGGCCGCGTCCTGTGCCCGTGCGGCGGCCTCGAGCGACACCGACGAGACGGTGCTGAGACACAGCGCCGTCCCCGTCTTCCCGGCCGCGCGAGCGGTCGCTTCCTCCGCGGCGTCGTCGTACAGCGACTGCATCCCGATGGGGGCACAGACGAGCGGGTGGGTCAGTCGCTCGGCACCGACGGTCACCCGGTGGTCGCGGGTCGAGGTGTCCCGGAGGACGCGCGGTCGAATCCGCCACCGGTCGAACGCGCGGCGGTTCGCCCGCAGGCCCTCTTCGGTCTCCGCGCCGCCGACGAGGTACGCCCGCGGGCCCGGATCGAGTGCCGCCGTCGCTCGCTCTGCGAGCCGCTCGGGGTCGAGCGGAACCGACGACCCCGCGTCGAGGACGTCCTGCTTGCGGCTGGTGCCGTCCATGCGTGGGCCACCGCGTCGGGGGGCATAAGTGGTTGGCGTCCGCCCGCGGCGTCCCCGACCGTCCCACTTTTCACTCCGTAGCGACTCCCACAGAGCATGCCAGCAGGGCACGACACATCCGGTCCCGACCCGTCGGACGTGCGGTTCGAACACGTCCCGGAGACGGACCAGTCGTTCGAGAACGCCCTGACGAAGGCGCGGGCGGGCGAGCGCCTCGACGTCGACGACGGCGTCGAACTCCTCACGACGGGGACCGACAGCGACGGCATCGACCCCGTCCGGAAGGAACTGGTCCTCGAGGCGGCCGACCGGCGTCGGGCCGACGTCGTCGGCGAGGATGTCACCTTCGTCGCCAACCTCAACAACAACGTCACGACCGCCTGCAACACCGGCTGTCTGTTCTGCAACTTCAAGGACACCGCCCACCAGTTCGAGACCGGTAGCGGGGACCACGCGGGCTTCACCAAGACGCCCGCGGAGTCCCGCCGCATCGTCGAGGAGACGCTCGGCCTCGGCATCTCAGAGGTGTGTTCGGTGTCGGGGCTACACCCCGCGTTCGCGCTCGACGACGAACACCACGAGATACTCGCGTCGTACGACCGACCCGCCCAGACGGTCAACTACAAGCCGCCCGAGCGGTACGAGGTCGACCCCGGCACCTACCTCGAACAGATGCGAGCGATGAGCGTCGGCGACGTCCACCTCCACTCGATGACGCCCGAAGAGGCCTACCACGCGAAACGGGGGACCGACTGGTCGTACGAGTCCGTCTACCGGAGACTGCGGGAGGCCGGACTCGACTCCGCCCCCGGTACCGCGGCCGAGATTCTCGTCGACGAGGTGCGCGACGTCATCTGTCCCGGGAAGATCGACTCACAGGGCTGGGTCGACGCGATGGAGGGAGCGATGCGGGCGGGGCTGGACGTCACGGCGACCATCATGTACGGCCACGTCGAGAACGAGATGCACCGGGTGATGCACCTCGACGCGGTCCGCGACCTGCAGGACTCGATGGGGGGCATCAGGGAGTTCGTGCCCCTGTCGTTCGTCCACCAGAACACGCCGCTGTACCGGCGGGGCGTCGTCGACGGCGGCGCGAGCGACGCCGAGGACGAACTCATAATCGCCGTCTCGCGTCTCTACCTCGACAACGTCGACAACGTCCAGTCGTCGTGGGTGAAGTACGGCAACGCGAAGGCGCTCAAACTGCTCAACTGCGGCGCGAACGATCTCATGGGGACCATCCTCTCCGAGGAGATTACGAAACGCGCCGGCGGCGAATACGGCGAGTTCCGCTCGGTCGCCGACTACGTCGACATGACGTCGGCCATCGGCCGGCCGCTGGTCGAACGGTCGACCGACTACCGACGGCGCCACCGGGTCGACCCCGACGACCCGCCGTTCGGTCCCCACCTCGGTCCCCGCGCGGACGGGACGCCGCTTTTGAACCGTCCGTCGCGGGGCGCGACGGCGGCCGACGACTGACGTCGCAGACGCCGGAGCAACAGCTATCTGGAATCCCCACGTGGTGCACGACGGATGAGCGAACCGGGCCGTCGCCCACCGCAGGTGCTCTGTGTCGTCCCGCCGGAACGTGCAGGGGCGGTCACCACTGTGACCGCCGAGACGGCTCTCAGCCCCGCGGTCAGCACCGTCGAAGCCGTCGCCGGACTCGAGGAGACGCTCGACTCGCCGGCCGTGGTCGACTGCGTCGTGACGGCGTACGACCTCCCGGACGGCACGGCGACGGACGTCCGTGACGCCCTCGCCGGACGTCGCCTCGACGTCCCGGTGGTGTTGCTCGTCGAACCGACCGAGGGGCGCGTGCCGGTCGAAGCCCTCTCCGGGGCGTTCTCGGCGTCCGTCCCGACCAGTGACGGCGTTCCGCCACGGGAGACCCTGAGCGACGCGCTCGAAGCAGCCGTCGCCGGCGCCGGGCAGTTGTCCCGGGGAGACCTGGACGACTGGCAGACGGACGCGTCGAAGGCGAACGTCCTGACGCAACTGTTCGAGAAGCTTCCCCTCCACGTCTTCGTCAAGGACCACACGGGGCGCATCGTCTTCGTCACGGAGGGACCCGTCGACGAGCGTCTCCACCCGCTCGCGAAGGAGTTCCGTGGGAAACGAGACATCGACGGCGTCGTGCCGCTCGAGGAGGCCATCGACTCGTACGTCGACGACCTCTGGGTCGTCGAGACGGGCGAGTCACTCGTCGACAAGGAGGAGTTCTTCGCCTCGTCGGGCCGGTGGTTCCTGACGTCGAAGGTCCCACTGCACGACGAGGACGACGAGGTGGTCGGCCTGCTCGGCGTCGCGCGCGAGGTCACCGACCGCAAGGAGCGTGAACGACAACTCGCGGCGCTCAGTCACCTCGTGAGGCACAACCTCAGGACCGACGTGAACATCGTCAAGGGCTGGGCCGAACGACTCCTCGACGAGGTCGACCCACCGCTCACAGCGCAGACCGAGCGTATCGTCCACGCGGCGGAGCGGCTCCACTCGACCATCGACAATCAGCAGGACCTCGTCGACGTGGTGACCGAGCGGTCCCCACCGGCGACAGTCGACGCCGTGGAGGTCGTCCGGAGCGTGCTCGCGGAGGCGGCCGACCAGTACCCCGGCGTCCGCTTCGAACACACCGCCCCCGACACCGCGCCCGTCCGCGCCAGCGAGCGGCTCGGTCGGGCCCTCGGCGAACTCGTGGAGAACAGCGTGGTCCACAACCCACGCGAGGACCCCCTCGTCGCCGTGTCGATCGACGAAGAGGAGGACGTCGTCCGTATCAGCGTCGCGGACAACGCACCTCCCATCTCCGCGACCGAGGTCGCAATCCTGACCGGCGACCGACAGATAGACTCCCTCTACCACAGCACGGGTCTCGGCCTCTGGCTTGTCAACTGGGTCGTCAGGCGCTCCGGCGGGGAG
>NZ_JBEPXO010000026.1:0-41047 GCF_041641895.1 Salinigranum sp.
ACGGAGGGCACCGCAGAGCCGACCGAGGAAGCGACTGAGACGACGTCCACCTCGACGCCCGGCTTCGGTGTCGTCGTGGCCCTCATCGCGCTCATCGCCGCGGCACTCCTCGCAGTCCGCCGCGACTGATCTGAACTGAACCACGACTGACCGGCGAAACCGGTCACTCCACTCACTCGCTCCGCGTCGGGCGGAGTCATTTTTCGACGACGCCACTCCCCGAGTGGCGACACCGCCTCACCGGCCGGCGGCCGGTGGAAGTACCGACTCGTCACCCTCACTGGGCGCAGCTAGTCCGAACGAGCGACCGCTCGGGGCCCGACGCTGTGGGGAAAGCCGTCCACTCGCCACGGCCGTGGCACCGTTTGCCACGGGGCATGATTTCAAGAGGGGAGGTCGCGAATAAAGGGCAGTGACCGAGACCAGGCACGGACGGGACGGGGAGGTCCACGGGTGAGTGAGGAAGACTCGGCGACAGGGGATGACGGGGTCCCGAACGACGTGCTCGACGAGGGCGCGAATCTGGTCGCCTTCGTCGAATCCACCGACGCCGCTGTCGTCGCACTGTGGTGGCGTGACGGCGACGACCGACGGGTCACGTTCGCGTCCGGCGCCGACCCCGTTCCGCCCGGGGTCGCCTCCGACGAGGAGTCGGTGGTCGACGTCCGGGCCGTCGACGCAGAGCCCCCGGTCGCTCGGCCGATTCCGCTGGCAGCGGTCGACGCCGTTCGGACGCTCCCGACGACCGAAACGGCGACTGCGGCGCTCCCGGACGACCGGCCGCGGCGCGCGGCGCTCCTCCGGGGACTCGCCGCGCACGCACCCGAACTCGTCGACGTCGGCGTCGTCCTCTGTCTCCTCGCGTCCCCCGCCGACGACGGTCCGGTCGTCACGGACGCCCTTCGGTGTCTCTCGACGCTCGCGGACGAGCGCCCGGCGGACTGTGTGGCGGCGATTCCGCGCGTGCACGCGCTCGTCACCGACCCGGCGAACCACACGGTCCACGCCGCGTCGCTCACGTGTCTCGCCGCGCTCGCCGCCGCGCGTCCCGGGGAGGTCGCTCCGCACGTCGAGAGCGTGTTCCCCGCGCTCACGGCCGAGGACCGGCCCCTCGTGACGGCGGCGACGACCTGCGTCTCCCAC
The DNA here is from genome assembly GCF_041641895.1 of Salinigranum sp. Taxonomy (NCBI): domain Archaea; kingdom Methanobacteriati; phylum Methanobacteriota; class Halobacteria; order Halobacteriales; family Haloferacaceae; genus Salinigranum; species Salinigranum sp. The sequence goes on from NZ_JBEPXO010000026.1 coordinate 1,144, forward strand.
GTCGCGAGCGCCGACCCCGCATCGGTGAGCGCCGCCACCGACTCGCTCGTCGACCTGACGACGACGGCCGACCCGACCGTCCGGCTACACGCGACGTACACGCTCGGACGCGTCGCAGTCGTCGCGCCCGAGGCGGTCCGCCCGGGGGTCGACAGCCTCGTCCGGGTGATCGGCGACGGGACTGAACGGACGGCGACCCGGCTGAACGCGACCTGTGCCGTCGGTCGAATCACCGGCGAGTGGCCCGACGCCGTCGTCGAGTACCTCCCGACGTTCGCCGGCGCCCTCGACGACGACGACGCGGGCGTTCGCGCCAACGCGGCCGGTGTGGTCGGCGACGTCGCGACGGCGCACGCCGTCGCCGTCCGACGACACGTCGATGCGCTCCTCGCCTGTCTCGACGACGAGGACGACGTCACGCGGGCGAACGGGTCGACGGCGCTCGCGCGCGTCGCCCGCGAGTTCCCCGAGACGGTCTGCCCACACGTCGACCGTCTCGTGGACGCACTCGAGGACGACGACCCGTTGGTCCGCGAGAACGCCTGCTGGACGCTGGGCTACCTCCGCGACGAGGCCCGTCCGGCCCGGCCGGTGCTCGAGCGCGTCCGGACCGACGACGGCAACGAGCGCGTCCGGGGACGGGCGGCGTGGGCGCTCGACGAAGTCGACGGTGTCGGAGCCACGGACTGACCGGCAGTCGATGGCCGGTGCTCGGCGGCTGGGGACCGACGACCGGGAACCGAGAGACCGACGACACAGGGAAGGCTGGTGAGCCGCCACGGTCCACGCGCGCTCGGAGCGGTGAGCGCGCGGGCTCTGACGGCCGGTATCGGTTTGCCGGTGGGTCCCCTCTGTGGGGTCATGCACGTCTCCGGCATCGACCACCTCGTGCTGTACGCGACCGACGTCGAGGCGACCTGCGAGTTCTACGCTGAGACGCTCGGCGTGGCGGACGTCGAACGGTTCGGCGACGGACGCATCGCGCTCTCGTTCGGCACCACGAAGCTCAACCTCCACCCCGCCGGCGACGAGTACGACCCACACGCTGCCGACCCGGCACCGGGGGCGGCCGACTTCTGTCTCGTCGTCGACGACCCGATCTCCACGGTCGTCGAACGAGTCGAGGACGCCGGCGTATCACTCGTCGAAGGGCCCGGCACCCGGGCGGGTGCGCGGGGCGAGATGGAGTCGGTTTACGTCAGAGACCCCGACGGCAACCTGGTGGAGTTCGCCCACTACGGGTGAGTCGAGCGCGCGAGGAGAAGAGAAGAGGAGTGGACGTGAGCGAGCGCCGCGTGGCGGGCGCAGACTGCCGCGCCGAATTCAGTCGTCCGAGGCCGTCGCCGCCACCTGGTCGGTGTCGTGTCCTTCGGTGGCGAGGGCGTCCTCGAGCGCCGAGAGGACGTACTCGACGTTCTTCCGGCGGGCGGAGTAGCCCATGCAGCCGATGCGCCAGATGTCTCCGGAGAGGTCACCGAGTCCGGAGGCGATTTCGAGGTCGTACTCGTCCAGCAGGTGAGAGATGACCGCTCCGTCGTCGACGCCGCTGGGCACGCGCACGGCGTTCAGCGAGGGGAGCCAGTACTCGTCGGGGGCGTTCATCTCCAGCCCCATCGCCTCGAGCCCCGACTTGAGGTCGCCCGCGACGTCGAGGTGGCGTTCCCAGCGGTTCTCGATGCCCTCTTCGGCCACCAGTCGCAGCGCCTCGCGGAGCGCGTAGACGTTCGTGACGGGGGCGGTGTGGTGGTACGCGCGCTCCTCGCCCCAGTACCCCTCGAGCAACGAGAGGTCGAGGTACCACGACCGCGGCTCCTCCTCGCGGGAGAGCACCTTGTCCATCGCCCGATCGTTCAGGGTCAGCGGCGAGGCGCCCGGCGGGCAGGAGAGGCACTTCTGCGGCCCGGAGTAGGCGACGTCGATGCCCCACTCGTCGACGCGGAGTTCGACGCCGCCCAGCGAGGTGACGCTGTCGGCGATGACGTACGCGTCGTGCGCGTGGGCGATGTCGGTCAGTTCGGGGACGTTCGGCTGTTTCACGCCCGTCGACGTCTCGGCGTGGACGAAGCCGAACACGTCGATGGCGTGTTCGTCGAACGCCGCCTCGACGTCTGCGGGGTCGAGCGGTTCGCCCCACGGTGCATCGACGTGGACGACGTCGCCACCGGCGCGTTCGGCCATCGACGCCATGCGCCCGCCGAAGTAGCCGTTCGTCGGCACCAACATGGTGTCGCCGGGTTCGACGAGGTTGCCGATGGCGGCTTCCATCGACGCAGACCCCGTGCCCGAGACGGGGATGGTCCACTGGTTGTCGGTGCGGAACGTGTACCGGAGGAGTTCCTGCACCTCGTTCATGATGTCGATGAACGAGGGGTCGAGGTGGCCGACGAGAGGCGTGCTCATCGCGCGAAGCACCCGGGGGTGGACGTCGCTCGGACCCGGGCCCATCAGCGTCCGACTCGGAGGTGTCAACTCGCCTACGTCTGGTGCTTCGTCCATACTCCCTCTCGACGGTCCTGGGTAAAAAATCCGCATGAATCGCTCGCTCAGTGCGCGACACTCCCACACGAACTGTCAATACGACGTCGTTCCATTCGACCGTATGGACCACCTCGCGACCCCACGCGTCCACCGACTCCTGGCCTCCCCGCTCGGGGGGGCGCTCGACACCGGCTGGTTCGAGCGACTGAAGACCCGGTCGCTCCGACGCGAGTTCGCCGTCCAGCGTGCACGCGCCGCGGCCGACGTCGCCGTCGGCGCGTCGCCGCGAACGTATCTCCGCACCGTCGGTGCCCCACCGGCACCACACCTCTCGGAGCGAATCGAGGCCGCCCTCGCGCGCTACGCCCCACGTCGAGAAGCCGCGCTCGACGCGACAGAGCGGTGGGAGGACGTCCTCTGGGACCCCTCGTCGTCGGTGCAGGAACGCCTCGACGCCGAACGAGAGCGCCGACGGGCCGAACACCGGCGACGCGACGTCGCGGACGTCTTCGGCTTCCTCGTCGACGACCATCTCGTCCCGTCCGTCGACTACGACGTCCCCGCCCCGGAGACGGCGCTCTCGGCGCACCACGCCGACGTCTCGGCACCCGAGGGACTGTACCGCGTCTCCGACCGGTTCCCGCGCGTGGAGCGGTCGGACTGGGTCCCCGGCCCCGACACGGTCGAGTACTGGCTCCGCTTCCCCTCCCCGTCGCCGTACGTCTCGGACGACGCTACGGCGCGCGTGTACGAACCGGTCGACGCCGGCGACGACCTGCCGACGCTCGTCTTCTACGGAGGGCTCGGTATGGTGAACGACTGTGCCGACTACTGGCCCGAGGAGGCGTATCTCGGCCGTGCGCTCGCCCCCAGGGGCGTCCGTGTCGTCCTCCCCGACGCCCCGTGGCACGGCCGTCGGGAACCGGAGGGGCGGTTCAGCGGCGAACCCTACCTCGCACGCGCGCCCGAGTCGATGCTCCAGTTGTACGCGACGGCCGCCGTCGAGGCGGGTGTCTTCGTCGACTGGGCCCACACGGAGGGGTCGGTCGCTGCGCTCGGCGGCGTCAGCCTCGGGGGCATCGTCGCGATGCACGTCGCGGGGCGCTGTGGTTCGTGGCCCGAGTCGGCGCGGCCCGACAGCGTCGTCCCCGCGGCGGCGACGGGCGACGTCGACGCCGTCCTCGTCGAGGGGGGGCTCTCCCCACTTCTGGACCTCGACGACGCCCTCCGGTCGGCGGGGTGGTACCCGCACCTGTACGAACTCAGCCCCCTGTTGAGTCCCCCGGACACCTGCGGCCTCGAACCGGAGCGCGTCTTCCCCGTCTTCGGCCGGACCGACACGCTCGTCCCGCCACACACGCTCACGGCGACGCTCGACGCCTGGGGCGTCCCCGACGAGAACCGGACGGCCTGGGAGACGGGCCACTTCGGCGTGTTGCTCCGCTCCATCCGCGGTGACCTCGACCCCGTCGTCGACGCGGCGCTCTCCGTCGCCGACTCGTCGCGGCCGCACGTGACCACGACGTGAGCGTGAGCGGCCGGCACCCGTCCGGGAAACGCCGAAGTACTCCGGGCGCTCACTCCCTGCTATGATCCACAACATCGCCCAGGGCGTCCAGGCGTTCACGAGCAACGCGTTCCTCGTCTCGCCGGAGGCCCGCGGCGACCACGGCGCCGACGGACGGACGGTCCTCGTCGACACCGGCGCGAACTTCGCCGCCGTCTCGCACCTGGTGGGTGACGTCGACCACCTCGACGCCGTCGTGATCACGCACACCCACCCGGACCACGTCGGCAACGTCGACGCCGTCAGGGAGCGGTTCGGCGTCGACACCTGGGGGTTCGACACGTCTCACGACGCGGTCGACAGGGAAATCGCGGACGGCGACGTCGTCCGCATCGGCACCGACGAGTTCCGCGCGCTCCACACGCCCGGCCACGCCGTCGACCACCTCTGCCTGTACGCGCCCGACTCGGGCGTGCTGTTCGCCGGTGACCTCGTCTTCGCCGGCGGGAGCTTCGGACGGACCGACCTACCCGGCGGCGACGGGCGCACGCTCGTCGAGAGTATCGAACGCGTCGTCGACGAGGTGAGCGGGAACCTCCAGGTCCTCCACACCGGCCACGGACCGAGCGTGGTCGACGGACCGCAGCAGGCGCTGGAGCAGTCGTTGCAGGCGGCCCGACTGAGCGCCTGAATACCTACTGCTCGTCCTCGTCCAGCGCCGCCACCGCCGCCTCGCTCACGCCGAAGTAGCCCGGTTCGTCGCCCTCGGGGTCGTTGATGACCATGTCCTCCTGGTGGTAGACGAGCCACGGGATAGTCCAGGCGATGATGCGCGCCTCGGTCTCTTCTTCTAGGTTCGTATCCGGCGCGAGGTCCTGCAGGCGCCGACCGATTTCGGGCACCGTGTACATCAGGTCGGGTTCCAGTACTTCGGCGGGCGTGTACATCTGGTACGGGTACAGCGTGTCGAAGTCCTCTTTCGGTCGGGGCATGGCGGTGGGTTCGCGCGGGGCGGGTAAACGTGTGTCCTCTCCAGTCGCCGTGGTCGACCGAGACGCAACTGACTTCCGGCCCGCGAGTGAACCGTTCGGGAGGTGTCCCTCCTACTCACCGCTGCCGGTGACGCCCTCGGTGTGGTGTTCGCGATGGCACTGCTCCTCCTCCCCGTGGTCTACGTCTGGCTCCGGATGCGGGGAACGCTCGGCGACCCCGACGGTCGTTCGCTCCGGTAACCCCACGTCGCGACGTCTCGGCGTTCTCGGCCGGGACACCGACGAGGAGCGACGTATCACCGACCGTACCGCAGGTACGAGTACCCGAGGAACGCCGCGAGCATCCCGACGAGAAAGCCCGCGAAGAAACCGGGCGGGCCGGCGAGTCGCAGACCGACCACTCCCGCGGCGACGCCGACAGCCGTGACGGCGAGGACGAGGAAGAAGCCCGTCTGCCACTCCTCGACGAACGCGACGATGCTCTCGCCAGCCATGGTCTCGCGTTCTCACACCGCGGTGTTAGCCGTGTCGCCACTCGCTGACGAGCGGGCGTCGAAAGAAAGAACGAAGATCGACCGGGTCGTCGCTTACTCGAACAGTTCGACGGCCTGCTCGTAGCGGGCGTTGGGTTCGTCCCAGTCGACGACGTCGAAGAACGCCGAGACGAAGTCGCCACGGGCCGGGCCGTAGTCGTAGTAGTACGAGTGTTCCCACACGTCGAGCGCCAGGACCGGGTGCGAGCCCCACAGCGCGCCCTGGTCGTGCTTGTCCACCACGACGTTCCGAAGCTGGTTCGAGAACGAGTCGTAGACCAGAAGTGCCCAGCCGGACGCGTTGCCGGCTGCGGCCTCGAACTCGCCCTTCCACGCCTCGTAGGAGCCGAAGTCCTCCTCGATCCTGTCCGCGAGTGCACCGGACGGCTCGTCGCCTCCCTCGGGCGACATGCACTGCCAGAACAGGTCGTGGAGGATGTGCCCACACCCGTTGTGCGTTACGCTCCGGATGGCGCTGGCCGACGACGAGAAGTCACCGCTCTCGCGGTTCTCCGCGAGCGTCTCGTCGGCGGAGTTCCACCCGTTCACGTAGCCCTGGTGGTGCGTGTCGTGATGCCACTTCAGCACCTGCTCGGAGATGCTCCCTTCCAGCGCGTCGTAATCGTACGGTAGTGGGTCGAGTTCGTAGCTCATGATTGAACCTCCATCGTATGGGTAGGGCGGAGCGCTGTTAAACCTTGAGGAAGAGTATGCTAACAGTATACATACACTTTCGACGACGGTGGAGTCGTACGGTTTTCGGCCCGGAGTCGGAGCGCACTTGTGTCCCCTCCTCGCACGCTCGAACGTGACGTGGCGAGGCGTCGGCGTCGTGAGCGGCTGGCAGGTGACGGCGAGTCTCTGCTTCTACGCCATCTTCGCCGCGACGGCCTTCGTCCGCGAGAGCTTCGGCGTCTCGCGCACGCTCGTCGGGGTGTCGCTCACGGCGACGATGGCTGGCTACACCGCCTTCCTCTTTCTCACCGGCGCGGCCGTCGACGGCTACGGCGAGCGACCCGTGATGGTCGCCGGACTGGTCGGCCTCGCCGCGGCGATGGTCGGCGTCGCACTCGCCCCCTCCTATCCTCTCTTGCTGGTCGCGCTGGTACTCGTCGGCTGTGCGTACGCGACGGCGATGCCCTCGACGAACCGCGCCGTGCTCGTCGTCGCTCCCGACGGCCGCCGGAACCTGGCGATGAACGTCAAACAGGTCGGCGTCACCGCCGGCAGTGGCCTCGGCGCGCTCCTCGTCACGACGGCGGCGGGGACGCGGTACGGCTGGCGCGTCGGCTTCGGCGTCGCCGCCGTCCTCGCCGCCTGTGTCGCCCTCGTCTTCACCCTCACCTATCGGGGGCGTGAGGGGTCGGGCGAGTTGGCCTCGCCCGACGTCCGTGGGCTGGCGGGACTCGACGGCTACCGGCCACTCGTCGCTGCCGGGTTCTTCTTCGGCGCGGCCGTCTTCACGACGACGGGCTACGTCGTGCTGCACCTCACCGAGTCGGTGGGGGCAGCCGCGACGTTCGGCGGACTGGTGCTCGCGACGGTGCAGGTGACGGGGAGCGTCGGCCGACTCGTCGGGGGGAGCGTCGCGGACTGGCTCCCCGGTGACGATGCGCGCTCGTCGGCGCGGGTCCTCGTCGTCCAGGCGCTCTGTGCCGTCGTCGCCTTCGGCGGCATCGTCGCGGCGGCCACCCCGCTCACCGCCGGTGTCGCCTTCGCCGTCCTCGGTCTCTTCATTCTCGGGTTCCCCGGCGTCTACTACGCCTGTCTCACCGCACTCGTCCCCGACGACCAGGTCGGTGCGGCCACCGCGGGCGGACAGACCGCACTCAACCTCGGGGGGCTCTCGGCCCCACCCGTCTTCGGCTACCTGGCCGACACCCTCTCGTACGACGCCGGCTGGACGCTGCTCGCCTGCTGTACGCTCGTCGCGGGCGCGTTACTCGTCGGCCTCGCCCGCGACGAACACGCGTGAGGGGTTCGCGTCGTACTCCAGTTCCGCCGCGACGCGCTCGGCGACGTCGGGGCCACAGAACCGCCGGACGAGGTGCAACGCGAGGTCCAGCCCCGAGGTGATGCCGCCGGCGGTGAGGACGTCACCGTCGTCGACGACGCGGGCGTCGACTACGTCCGCCGCCGTTGCCCGGAGGTCGTCGAGCGCGCTCGCGTGTGTGACCGCGGGTCGACCGTCGAGGACGCCGGCCTCGGCGAGGAGCATCCCCCCCGTACAGACCGACGCGACGGTGACGCCGTCGTCGACGAGGTGACCGACGGCTTCGGGGATGGCGCCGCGCTCGGCTTCGCGCCGGGCCCCCGACCGGTCGTCACCGGCGTTCCACCCGCCGCCGGGGACGACGAGCAGGTCGGGCGTCCCGAGCGTCCCGTCGACGCCCACCCGGAGCCCGTGACTCGCCGTCACCCACTCCTGGCCGTCGAGACTCACCGTCCGCGCCTCGACGTCGCCACCGAGGGCGCCGGCCGTCTCGAACACCTCGTACGGTCCGACCCCGTCGAGTTCGTCGAACCCGTCGTAGAGCAACACTTCGACGTCGACTCCGTCCGCGTCCGTCTCCGGCGTCCGTGTCATGATAGGGGTGAAGCGTCGGCCCCCGCGCGCAAAACGTTTGCCACCGGCGACGGGGTCGCTGGCCGGCGTCGGCGTCGTCGACAGCGGCGACGGGCGACCACGGCGACCCGTGACGCGAGCCGCCGTTCACTCTGGACGTCTCTGTGTGTCGAGGGTGGTCGTTTCATCTGGATTATGTGAGCGATACGTTATTGTCTGCTGCTGTCGAAGATGAGTAAATACTCAATCACACATGGCCCTCACACGTTCACTCCTCACTGTCGTCCTCGCGTTCCTCGTCGTCCTCTCCGGCGTGCCGCTCGCAGCCGCCGCGGAGAACCAGGTCATCGGCCGACCCGACCTCTCGCTCTCGGTGCCGGACAACCGGGTCGTTCCCGGTGAAGCGACCACCATCCGCGTCCTCGTCGTCAACGACGGGGTGTTGGTCCGCGGCGGTCCCGAACGGTTCACGACGCGGGTCACGACGGCCCGTGCGACGACGCTCGACATCGGCGACGTACAGGGACTCGACATCGAGACGGAGAGCGTCGCCGTCGGGCAGGTGCCCGAGGGCGTCGTCGGCCCCGTCGACATCGACGTCACCGTCCCCGAGTTCGTCCCCCCGGGCCGGTACGAACTCCCCGTGACCGTCTCGTACACGTACACGGGGACGGTGACGTACGACGAGGAGGCGCCGAACGACAATCCGCAGTTCAACGACCGCTCCGTGACCCGACGCCTCTCCATCCCCGTCGTCGTCGAGGGGCAGGCGCGGTTCCGCGTCGTCGGCGTCGAGTCCGGCGTCCAGGTGGGCGACAACGGGACGATGGCCGTCTCCGTGAGGAACGTGGGGACCGAACCCGCCCGCGAGGCGAGCGTCCAACTCATCTCGGCGAACAGCGACCTCAGTTTCGGCGGCGTCGCCACCGCGGAGAGCTTCGTCGGCTCGTGGGCCCCCGGCGAGACGAAGACGGCGACGTTCCCCGTCGGCGTCGGCGCGGACGCCGAACTCCGCGACTACACGCTCACCGGCGCGGTGACCTACACCGACACCGACGGCATCGTCCGGACCTCGAACGAACTCCGGACGAGCGTGCGACCCCTCACCGAACAGTCGTTCTCGCTCTCGGACGTCTCCTCGACCTTGCGAGTCAACTACGAGGGAACCGTCGAGGGGACGGTGACGAACGACGGGCCCGCGCCCGTCTCGGACGCCGTCGTCGTCTTCCGACCCGCCAGCGCCAACTTCGATGCGGGCGAGACGGAGTACGCGATTCCGGACCTCGCCGTCGGCGAGTCGGCCGACTTCGCGTTCGACGTCGAGGTGTCGAGCGCCGCCGATCCCGGGTCGCGACAGCTCTCGTTCGCCGTCGAGTACGAGAACGAGGACGGCGACGCCCGCACGAGCGACCCGCTCACTACCCGAATCCAGGTCGCCGCCGAGCGCGACCCCTTCACCGTCGAAGCGAGCGAGTCTCGACTGACGGCGGGTGACTCCGGCCGACTGACGCTGACGGTGACCAACGCCGAGGAGGAGACGCTCTCGGACATCTCCGCGAAGCTGTTCGTCGACGACCCCATCTCCACGAGCGACGACGAGGCGTTCGTCGACGCGCTCGAACCGGGCGAGTCCGCGGAGATAACCTTCCAGATCAGTACCGCCGGCTCGACGTTCGCCAAGGACTACCCGGTCTCCGTCGACTTCGAGTACGACCGCGAGGACGGGACGACGCAGGTGTCCGACTCGTTCCGTCTCCCCGTGACGGTCGAGGAGTCGTCCGGCGGCGGCCTCCCGTTCGGCCTCATCGTCGGCGTGGGGGCCATCGTCCTCCTCGGTGCAGCCGTGGTCGTCGTCCGTCGGAGGTGAGACGCGCCCGTGCCAGCGAAGTTCGACTACCAGCGACTCATCGACGCGGCCGACGGGTGGATCACGGGCCGTCCCGGCACCGTCGTCCTCGTCTTCGTCCTCCTGACCGCCGGATTCGCCGTCGGCCTGCCCGCGGTGTCGACCGAATCGGGGACCGAACAGTTCTCCGAGGAGGTCCCCGCCGAGCGGGCGCTCCAGGACGTCAACGACAAGTTCTCGGACCCGTTCGCCCCCGACGAGGGCTCGACGCAACTCGTCCAGCGTGGGGAGAACGTCCTGTCGAAGCCCGGACTCCTCCGGATGCTCCGCGTGCAGGAGCGGATGGCGAACGAACCGGACATGCGCGTCGTCTCCACTGAGAGCGCCGCCCGCCTCGTCGCCCGCCAACTCGACCCCTCGGCGTCGACGCTCGAGGAGGAAATCGACGCCGTCGAACGCGCCACGCCCGGGCAGATTCGCGTCGCCGTCGGCACGCTGGCGCGTGAGAACCCCGGCTTCGCCTCGCTCCTGAGCGACGACTTCAACCCCACGTCCGCGTACGCGTCGGCGACGGTCGGTATCGTCCGGCACGAGGTGCCGAGCGGCATCTCCAGCGGCTCCGGCCAGGGCGGCGCCAGCCCGCTCGAGCCGATCCAGCTCGAAGCGGTGTACGTGGCGAACGCCGCCGGCGGCGACATCATCGTCTTCGGCTCCGGCGTCATCGCGCAGGAGTTCGGCACCGTCATCGGCGACTCGCTACTCATCGTCGTCCCCGCCGCGGTGTTCTTCATCATCTTCTTCCTCGTCATCGCCTACCGCGACCTGGTCGATCTCCTCCTGGGTACGGCGGCGCTCGGGATGGCCATCGTCTGGACGTTCGGCTTCATGGGCTTCGCCGGCATCGCGTTCTCGCAGATTCTCATCGCTGTCCCGCCGCTCTTGCTGGCGGTCGGAATCGACTTCGGCATCCACGCCATCAACCGCTACCGCGAGGAGCGACTGGTCGAGGACGACCCCGTTCGGGCGATGCGGACCACGACCGACCAGCTGCTCGTGGCGTTCTTCATCGTCACCGCCACGACGGTCATCGGCTTCTCCTCGAACCTCGTCAGTGGGCTGCTCCCCATCCGGGAGTTCGGCGTCGTCGCCGCCATCGGCATCGTCTTCACCTTCCTCGTCTTCGGCGTCTTCCTCCCCGCACTGAAGCTGTACACCGACGAACTCCGCGAGCGGTACCCCATCCCGACGCTCTCGCAGTCGCCCATCGGCTCCGAGGGCTCGTCGCTCGGTGGCGTCCTCTCGCTCGGCGTCGTCATCGCCAAGCGCCTCCCGCTGGTCTTCCTGCTCGTGGCCGTCGTGGCCTCGGGCTACTCCGCGTACTACGCGACGGGCATCGACACCACCTTCTCGCAGGAGCAGTTCCTCCCGCCCGAGGAGACGGCCGACTTCTACGACGTCCTCCCCGAACCGTTCAAACCCAGCGAGTACACCATCACGGCGACCATCAACTTCCTCGAGGACAACTTCGAGTCGGGCGAGGACGACGAGACGGTGGTGTTCGTCGAGGGGCCGATGGAGCGCAACTCGGCACTGGAGTCGATGTGGAAAGCGGGCGAGGATCCGCCCGACACCTTCGTGCGGGACGGTCGACACGCCCGCGAGACGTCCATCGTGACGGTCATCCTGGCCTACCAGGAGCGCGACCCCGCCTTCGACGCGCTCGTGGCGCGAAACGACCGGAACGCCAACGGAATCCCCGACCAGAACCTCGGCGAGGTGTACGACTACCTCTTCGCCTCTCCCGCGCGGGGAGAGGCGCTGGAGTACCTCACCGAGGACCGCCGGAACGCTCGCGTAGTGTACGTGGTGAAGGCCGACGAGTCCGACGGCGCCATCACCGCCGACACCCGCGCCGTCGCCGAGCGCTACCGGATGCAGGCCACCGCCACAGGGAGCATCGTCGTGTTCAAGGCCATCTCCGACATCATCTTCGAGTCCGCCATCGTCAGCCTCGGACTCGCCATCCTCGGCACCGCCGTCTTCCTCGTGTTCGTTTACTGGGTCCTGGAGGGGAGGGCGACGCTCGGCGTCGCGAACCTGGTCCCCATCGTCGTCACCGTCGCCCTCGTCGCCGGGTCGATGCGCTATCTGGGGTTCTCGCTGAACGCCTTCACCGCCACCGTGCTGGCGATGACCATCGGGCTCGGCATCGACTACTCCGTCCACCTCACACACCGGTACATCGACGAGCGGGAGGTCCAGCCGACGGTCCTCTCGGCGCTCTCGCGCACCGTCTACGGCACGGGCGGGGCACTTCTCGGGAGCGTGCTGACGACCATGTTCGGGATCGGCGTGCTCGTGCTGTCGGTGTTCCCGGCCATCGGCGACTTCGGGCTCATCGCGGCGCTGTCGGTGTTCTACGCGTTCGTGGCCTCGCTGCTCGTGCTGCCCTCGGCGCTGGTCGTCTGGGAGCGGTTCTTCGGCGCGGGCGACATCGAGGCGGCGACGCCCGGGGCCGAACGGTCGGGCGCTTCGGGGACGACGACCGACTGACCGGGGAGGCGCGGGCGGACGCACTCTGGCCCGCAGCGTCGACCGGCGAGCGACCCCGTCTCGGCCCCACAGCAGTATCGAGAGCGATAGCGGTGCCGCTAAATTCATATCAGAACCCGACAGTCACGGTGCGTGATGTCTCTGGGCCCCCTCCATCTGCTCTACGTCGCGACGTTCGGCGGTGCGACGGTCGCCTGTCTCTCGGCGGGCTGGCAGTTCCGACAGCACGCGTCCGACGGGGTCCGCCGAGGCCTCGTCTCGCTCTTCGTGCTCTCCGGAGTCTGGGCGGCACTGACGGTCTGCCAGCTCGTCTCGCCGTCCCCCGCGGCGAAGGTATGGTTCTACACGGTGGGGCTGGTCGTCGGCTTCGCCACCGTCGGCTGCTGGCTCTACTTCGTCTCGGCGTACACCGGCGTCGGGTTCCACCGCGACCGACACGTCAGACGCCTCGCCGCCGCCGTCTTCCTCTCCGTGTCCGCGGTGAAGCTGACGAACGGAGTGCACGGCCGGTACTTCTCGTACACCCTGGTGGCCGACCCGTTCGTCCACCTCTCGCTCGCCCGGCACTGGCCCCACTGGGTCGTCACCGGGGTCGCGTACACCCTGGCGGGCATCGGCTTTCTCTTCCTGTTCCGGACGTACGAGCGGTCGGGGTACGACCGCGGACCCGTCGCGCTCCTCGCGACGGTGTCCGCCGTCCCGGTCGTCCCCGACCTGGTGTCGGTGCTCCGGCCCGACCTCCTCATCGGAGTCACCTACGAACCCGTCGGCGTCGCGGCCTTCGCGCTCGGCTCGCTGTTCGTCGTCGAGACCGACAGCAGACGGCTCCGCCGGCCCGCGCGGACCCAGCTGGTCGACCACCTCCAGGACCCGGTCGTGGTCGTCGACGCCGACGGCACCGTCCGGGACCGCAACGCGGCGGCGGGCGCACTGTTCCAGGGGACCGACCACGCCCTCGCGGTGGGGGCGCCCCTCCCCGACCGCTTCGAGTCGGTGACCGCCTCGACGGGGCCGGTGGTGGTCGCCGTCGACGGGGAGGACCGCGACTTCCTCGTGAGTCGGTCGGCCGTCGAGTTCGGTCCGCACCACCGCGGCTGGGCGTACGTGTTCACGGACGTCACGCGCCTCGTGTCTCAGCAGCGCGAACTGGAGCGTCAGCGCCGGGCGATGGACGACATCGCCGCGGCCACCGCCCACGAACTCCGGAACGACCTCAACATCGCGAGCGGCTACGCGGACCTGCTCTGTGAGACGGCCGACGACGGCGACGCCCGGAACGTCCGGAAGACCCGGAGCGGCCACGGCCGGGCCGCCGACTCCCTGAGCGACGCACACGCCCGGATGCGACGCGTCGTCGACGACCTCACGTCGCTCGCGAGACTCGCGCAGCCGACCGGGGCCGTCGAACCGCAACGGATGTCCGACGCCATGGCCGCCGCACGGCGTCGACTGACGGCGACTCCGCTGGCCGTCGACATGGTTCGCGACGGGAGCGTCGTCGCCGAAGAGCTCCGTCTGGTCGAACTCCTCCACAAGCTGTTCGAACACGCCGTCCAGCGGGACGCGAGTCGCGTGACTGTCTCGGTGATGGCCCGCGGCTTCACGGTCCGACACGACGGACGACCGCTCGCGGACGCCGAGTCGGCGTTCGACTACGGGACGGCCGCCGCGGAGGGAATCGGGCTGGCCAACGCGGGGGCGCTCGCGCGCGTTCACGGCTGGACGCTGTCGCTGTCGACGGACGACGCCGGCCGGACCATCGTCGTCGCGACGGGAGTCGACACCGCTCCGGACGACGACGCACCCGCCGACCCCCGAACGGCGTGACCGGTCCGGTCAGTCGTCGCCGCGTGCCCGCTCGAACATCGCGAGCGCCTCCTCGCGTCGTTCGGAGTGGTCGACGATGGGTTCGGGGTAGTCGGGAGCGGTGTTCCGCCGCTGGAGCGCAGAGCACTCGTGCCACGAGTGGACGACCGAGGGGTCGACCCCCTCGAGTTCGGGGACGTAGCGCGTGATGTACTCGGCGTCGGGGTCGTAGCGTTCTCCCTGCGTCATGGGGTTGAAGATGCGGAAGTACGGCTGGGCGTCGGTGCCCGTCGAGGCCGCCCACTGCCAGCCGCCGTTGTCGTTCTGTGTGTCGTGGTCCGCCAGCAGGTTCCGAAAGTGTGCGTACCCGTGCCGCCAGTCACAGAGCAGGTCCTTCGTGAGGAACGAGGCGACGATCATCCGCACCCGGTTGTGCATGTACGCCTCCGCTTTCAACTGCCGCATCCCCGCGTCGACGATGGGGTAGCCCGTCCGCCCCTCGCGCCACGCCGCCAGCTCCTCGGGGTCGTCGCGCCACTCGATGTCGTTCTCGTACTCTTTGTAGTTCGCCGTGACCACCTCGGGGTTGAAGAAGAGGACGTGGGTGTAGAACTCCCGCCACGCCAGTTGCGACTGGAACTCCTCGACCGACGTCTCCTCCTCGTCGCCCTCGGCCGCGTCCATCGCCGCTTCCGTCGCGGCGTACACCTCGCGGACGCCGAGCGTCCCCCACTTGAGGTCGGCCGAGAGCCGCGAGACGGCCTCTCTCGTCGGATAGTCCCGGTCCGTCTCGTACCGGAAGACGCCGTCGTCACAGAAGCGGTCGAGTCGCTCCCGTGCGGGGTCGGCCCCGGCCTCCTGCACCGTCGCGTCCGGTTCCTCGAACCCGAGGTCCGCGATGCTCGGAAGCGCCCCCGTGTCGTCGACGACGGCCGGGTCAGCGAGGCTGTCACCCGGCGGCTCCGGGTACGGCTCCGCCTTCTCCCGGTCGCGCCACTTCTTCCAGAAGTAGGTGTAGACGGAGTACGGCTCGCCCGCGTTGGTCGTGATGGAGCCCGGTTCGTGGTGGAGGTGGTCGTGGACGCTCTCACGGGGGACGTCCACGCCGTCCAGCGCACGACGGACGGCCGTGTCGCGCTCCCGGGCGAGCCCCGAGTAGTCCTTGTTCCAGACGACGCGTTCGGCACCCACGTCGAGCGCCACGCGGGGCACGACATCGCGGGGGTCGCCACGGCGGACGACGAGGTCGGAGCCGAGGGCACGGTATCGCTCCCGCAACGCGCCGAGCGCGTCGAGCAGGTAGCGGACCCGCGGCGCGCCCGCGTGCTCGAGGACGCCGTCGTCGAAGACGAAGAGCGGGACGACCGGGCCGGCGTCGGCGGCGAACGCGAGCCCCCGGTTGTCCGCCGCCCGGAGGTCACGCCGATGCCAGTGAAGCTGCATACCGACCGCAAGGCTGGGTCGTAAGTGAAGCTACCGGCCTCCAGCATCTCGGTTCTCGACTCACCCGAGCCTCCCTGTCCGCGTTCGAGACTGTCAGGTCGGTCGTACGGTTAAGCACCCGAGACGTACGACGGCCGACACGTTAGGTCCGACTCGTTCAGCGATTCCGACCGGTTCAGCACCGCCTACCGGGACGAACCTTCCCATAACTGGACAGTATCCGGCCCATACCTAACCATGAGTGGTTGCATACATCGGTACTGACGCCCGTCACGGGTCGCATCATCAATGAACCTCGCCGCGCTCGTCTCGTCCCTCAGGCACCCGTCGTACACGGGACGGGCCCGCGAACCGGGATTCGTCGTCGCCAACGTCCTCGTGGTGAGCCTCCTCGCAGTGGGCGTCGAACGGCTCGTCCCGCTGGCGGGGACGGTCCTCATCGCCGTCTCCGTCGGACTGCTGGTCCTGCGGGGCTACGCCGTCCCCGGAACGCCCGCGTTCGTCCGTTGGGTGATGACGTTGGCCGACGCCGCACACGCTCCCGACCCGGTGCCGCGAGACGAGCGGGAACTCCTCCAGGCGGGCGTCCTCGCGCACACGGACGGTGAGATTCGACCGACAGCGTCGTTCCTCGCCGCGTGGCGGGCGCGCGTCCGCTCGGCCGGTAGCCGCCAGGAGGACACCCGCGCTCTCGCCACGGCGCTCGACGTCGACCCCGGCTGCGTCTCCCTCCGGTGGCGGGCGGACGTCCTGTTCGCCGAAGTCGCCGGTACACCGCTCGGGGCGTGGCTCTCGCGCGCCGCGCTGGTTGCGGACACGGCGAGCATCCACGAACTTCGCCGCCGGTACCCACAGTGGGACCGCTGCTCCCCGCCGCTCCGCGGGGCGATGCTCGACACGCTCCGCCTCTATCTGGACGT
Source organism: Salinigranum sp. (assembly GCF_041641895.1). Lineage (NCBI taxonomy): Archaea > Methanobacteriati > Methanobacteriota > Halobacteria > Halobacteriales > Haloferacaceae > Salinigranum > Salinigranum sp. Next base: position 17,788 of record NZ_JBEPXO010000026.1, read on the forward strand.
CTGCCCCACCTGTGACGGGGAGACGGTGCTCGACCGTGCGCCGAGTCGCGTCCCGGGAGCCACCGGGCGGACCGTCGCGGTGACCTGTGCAGACTGCGACGCCCGTCTCTTCGAGAGCGGGTTCAGGACGAGCGTCGCCGTCGTCGGCGACGACACCTCCCCATCGGTCGTCGGACGGTAAGGACGCCAGGACCGGTCAGCGCGGCGCTGGCTCTCTGTGCCCGTCGAGGACCGGGAAGTGGTCGCCGCGGCGCGACTCGAGCCAGGTGAGCAGCCGTGCGGCCCAGCGGAGCTTCTTCGCCTTCGTCTCGTCCACGCTCGCGTCCGCGAAGTCCCAGCCGACGAAGCGGAGCACGTCGGCGCCGAGGTGGTCCGCGACGAAGGCGGCCCGGTCGCCGTCGGTGAACCCGCCGAGGTTCACGACGGGCGGGGCGGGCGCGGCTTGCGTCGTCGGGAGCGTCGTCTCGGAGGTGAAGCGGGGGAGCCACTCCCGGAGGAGCGCGACGTTGTCACCGTGGGCATGTGCCGCCACCGGCGTCCCCCGCTGTGTGAGGGCGGCGGCAGTCTCGGGATTCTTGTCGAGGTCCGTCACCATGAGGTCGACGTCGACACCGTGGTCGAGGCAGACGTCGGCGGCCGTCGATGCGGCGAAGACGCAGTCGGCGTCGGCCGCCCGGTCGACCTCCGCCCCGAGCGAGGGGGCGGCCCCGACGACGGCGACCGTACTGCCCGCGACAGCGCCCCGGAGACGCTCGACGTCGAAGGCGTCGTCGAGAAGCGAGCGACAGACGTCTCTGGCCCGTTCGTCTGCAGCGCGCTCGAAGCCGAAGTCGGCGAGGATGCGCTCGTAGACGGGTTCCCATTCGTCGAAGTTCATACCCACCCCTCGGCGTCGTGGCGCTCACGCTGATAAATGAAGGACGAACCGCACGAGCCGGAGTGGCAACGTGTACCCCTACCCGCGTGCCCCTCCGGCCTCCGCGTATTCGGTTTACAGTCTTCCTGCATAAGTTTTCTCGTCCGTGAATATCGGGGTTGTGAGAGGTTCACGCCGTCGGGAGGCGCTCGAGCGCCGTCTCGAGTGCCCTGGTCGCGTCGTCGGTGGCCGCCCGGAGGCGCGTGTAGCCGCCCGGCGTCCCGACGAGCAGGAGACGGTTGCGGTCGCTGCCCGTCACGAGTGTCACCCCGGCCGTTCGGGCGGCGGCGTCCAGCGTCGCCCGTTCCTCGTCGCTCACCCCGGTGAGTTCGACGGTGCGGACGACGCTCTCCGCCGCCAGGTCGGCGTCACCGCCGAGTCGGTCGAGGTGGCGGCTGGCGTCACCGAGCGTCGTCACGTCGAGTTCCTCGACGTCGATGTCGCCCGTCTCGCGGACGCGCTCGCGGGAGAACGTCTCGCCGATGAGCGCCGCGTCGCGCGTCTCGGCGACGTCGTGGGTCCGGACGACGTGCGCCCCGCGCTCGACGGCCATCGCCGTCGCCGCGAGCGACACGGGGAGCGCCTCCTCCGTGGAGCGGCCCGCGACGTCGCGGAGGAAGTTCTTGCGGTTGATGGAGACGAGGATGGGACGACCGTACCCCCTGAACTCGCGGAGGTGGTGGAACGTCTCCCGGTCGTCTTCGAGCGTCTTCTCCTCGGACCACCCACCGAAGGCGGGGTCGACGATGGTCTTGTCGGTGAAGCCGTTCAGTTCGAGGGCGTCGTAGATGTCGTCCACCGTCTCGATGGCACCGGGACGGTCGAGGTCCGGCGGGGAGGCCATCTTCGCGACGGCGACGTCGTACTCCTCACAGACCCGTGGCATCTCGGGGTCGGCGAACCCACAGATGTCGTTCACCATGTCGAACCCACCCTCGATGGCCGCCTCGGCGACTTCGTGGTACCGGGTCTCGATGGAGAACACCGCGTCGCCCGAGACGCTGTCGAGGACGGCGAGCGCCGTCTCCAGACGGTCGAGTTCCCCCTCGGCGGAGAGCACCTCGAACTTCTTGTTCGCCGACTCGAGGCCGACGTCGACGATGTCGGCCCCCTGGTCGATGAGTTCGGCGTCGACGTAGTCAGCGGCCTCCGCGGGATCGTTGAACACGCTCGGCTTGTACGGCGATTCCTTCGAGACGTTCAACACGCCCATGATGCGCGGGGGCGCGTCGTCGCCGATGTCGAGGCCTGCTGCGTTGACCGTTCGCATACTCGCGCTGAGGACTCAGTGAACATATGCCGACCGGTCGCGGTGAGCGACGACGGGGCCGCACAGCCACGGACCGACGCGACGGCCCGCTGACACACCGGCGAGTCACGCTCTTTTTGTCCGTCCCGGGGGTAGAGTGGGTATGTCGAAGGTCAGCATCGGACTTCGCGGCTGGCGGTTCGACGAGCGCGAAGTGTTCACCGAGGACGGCGAGTTCCGGCCGCTCATGGAGATTCCCGAGGAGCCCCGGCACCGGCTCGTCCGCCTGTCGCTCATCGTCGAACGCCCCTGCGACGCCTGTTACCTCGTCCACGGCGACGCCGAGAAGGAGCGGTGTCGCCAGGCGACCATCGTCTACGGCGAACCGCTCGACGAGGTACTGCTCTGTGACGCCCACGAGGCCGACTTCCTCTACTGGTTCCGCGAGGAGGGCGGGCAGGACCTGGCGGGCGAGGACGAGTTCCGCGACGCGTTCCACGAGTGGTTCGCCGCGGGCGGACGGGCCCCCGAGGGGTACGCCGGCCTAGAACACGTCGAGACCGACCCGGACGCGCTCCCCGACCCGCCGGACCCCCAGGAGATTCAGCGTCGGCTGGAGGAGGCGAACGACTTCGAGGGCGAGCGCATCGACCTCCGGGAGGGCCTGTCGTTCGAGCGGCCAGACACACTGGACGGTGACGACGCGGAGAGCGACGCCGACGCCGACGAGGACGCGGACGTCGACGCCGACCTTGACCTCGGCACGGACTACCCGACGCGATGAGTTCGGAGGCGCCCGTCGTCGTGGTCGTCGAACAGGAGACGCCCGGGAACGTCGGGACCATCGCTCGCGCGATGAAGAACTTCGGCTTCTCGGACCTGAAGCTGGTGGACCCGCCGGAGATCACGCGAGAGAGCGAGGCGTACGGCTTCGCCGGCCACGCCCGCGAGGACGTCCTCCCCGAGGCCGACGAGGTGACCTTCGACTCCGTCGTGGAGAACTTCCACACCGTCGGATTCACCGCTATCACCAACGAGGACGCCCGCCGGCACGTCCGCTTCCCGTTCCGAACGCCCCGTGAGCTGGCCGACTCGCTCGCCCGCGTCGAGACGCGGACGGCGCTGGTTTTCGGGCGGGAGGGGACCGGCCTGTCGAACCGGGAACTGGAGCGCCTCGACGAGGTGTGTTCCATCCCCGCCTCCGAGGAGTACCCGGTCCTCAACCTCGGGCAGGCGGCCACCGTCGCGCTGTACGAACTGCGGACGCTCACCCTCGGGGCGGGCGTCGAGGGGACGCAGTTGCCCGACGTGGAGCGCGAACGCGCCGCCGAGGCCGACATCGACCGCTTCTACGACTTCTTCGAGGCGTTCCTCTCGCAACTCGAACACCGCGAGCACAAGCGCGAGAAGACGCTGCGGATGCTCCGCCGACTGGTGGGACGGGCGCATCCGACCGAGCGGGAGGTAACGACGCTGACGGGGCTGTTCCGCAAGGCGTCCGAGCGCGTCCAGCCACCGGAGAACCGACGGTAGGCGGTGCGGGAGGGCTCGACGCGGTTCAACAGTCCGCGAGGGCCCACCGCGACCGGACGAGACACCGGAGTGCGTCGCGCTTGAGGAGGGCGAACCCGGCGAAGACGACAGCGAAGCCCGCGGCGGCAGTCGGGTCGAGTACCTCTCCGAGGACCGCCCAGCTGACGAGCGCGGTGACGACGGGGACGAGGTAGTTGACCAGGTTGAGTTCGGACGGACCCACCCGCCCCAGGAGCTCGAAGTACAGCAGGAAGCCGAGGACGCCCGAGACGACTGTGAGGTAGCCGAACGCGACGAGGACGGACGGGGTCCACGCGGACGCGACGAACGACTCGCCGCGGAGGACACTGGCGGCGTGCAGGACGGCGGCCCCGACGAGCATCGTCCACGCCTGCTGGGCGAGGAGCGAGAGGTCGGTGGACAGCGACCGGGTTGCGACGCTGCCGAGGGCGAACGCGGTGGCCGCGAGGAAGACGAGTCCGACACCGAGCGCGGCGGTGGAGCCGAGCGCCCCCGGCGTGGGGTTCGCGACGACCACGACACCCACGAACCCGAACGCCAGCCCGGCACCGCCGACAGGTTCGAGCCGGCGCTCACCGAGGAGAGAGTGGTCGAAGACGGCCGTCAACAGCGGGACGAGGCTCACGACGATCGCGGCGACTGCGCCAGAGATGTACCCCTGGCCGAGGTACAACAGCGCGTGGAAGGCGGCGATGAGGAGCACGCCACCGACGAACACAGAGAGCCACTCGCCCCGTGCGTGGGGGAGCCACCGCTCGCGGGTGAACAGCACGTAGCCGAGAACGGCGAGGCCGGCGACGTCGTACCGGGCGGCGGCGAACAACAGCGGCGGCACGCGTTCGAGGCCGACGTCGATGGCGACGAACGAGGTTCCCCAGAACGTAGCAAGCAAGACGAAGAGGACGGGTGTTGATTGTATTTTCGTTTCAATTATTTCCATTATAGCGGTATTCAGTTCGAACTGAATAGGTGACCGTTGTTAAGGCCTTCTACAACGACCCGAGTCGTGGTTGAACGTTCCTTCTAGATTCGCCCGCTACACCGGTCCTGTTTCGACACCGACTCGCTCGTAGACACAGAGATTCAAGTCCCCCACACCGGTATCCACTCCGCATGGACGAGCGCGACATCACGCTCCTGAAGGCCATCTCGGACCTCGGCACGGGGAGTCCCGAGAAACTCCACGAGGAGACGGGTATCCCCGTCTCGACCATCCACTACCGGCTGAACAACCTCCGCGAGGCGGGCGTCGTCGAGAACGACCTCTACGACGTCGACCTGGACGCGTTCGGTCTCGGGGTGACGGTCATCGTCGAGGTGCTCGCGAGCTACGACCGGTACGAGGACGTCTCCGAGCAACTGCTCGACGTCGAGGGAGTCACTCAGCTGTACTTCACGATGGGCGAGACTGACTTCGTGGTAGTCGCGCGCCTCCCCGACAGCGACGACGTCGAACGACTCGTCCGCGACTTCGAGTCCGTCCCCGAGGTCGAACGCACGAACTCGACGTTCGTCATCGCGAGTATCCGCGACAGCACCCGTCCCCTGGAGAGCTACAGCCTCGACACGCTGCTGGCGGAACTGGTCGACGACTGACCCACGACTCCTGCGAGGGTCGCCCACGCCCCGGCCCGCGTGGGGCGCGTCGGCGGACCGTGCTGCCGGCGTCCTCCTCGGACGGGCCTGTGGCGTCGCGCTCGGCCGACCTGCCGAGGGTCTCACGGCTCCGACCGCCGAGCGAGACGGCCGTCGCGCGCAGGGTGAGAGCTGACCGGGTCAGGACTCGTCGACGGCGCCGTCTTCCCACCCCTCGCTGTGAATCCGTTCGTCCGGAACACCGAGTTCCCGCAGGCGCTCTTTCGTGTCGACGACCATCTCCGGGACGCCACAGACGTAGCAGTCGGTCTCTTCGAAGTCGTCGACTGCCGACTCGAGGTGTTCCTGGACGTAGCCGGCACGGCCCGTCCACTCCCAGTTCGGGTCCGACAGCGTGAACGTCACGTCGAGTGCGGCGTGCTGGGCCGCGAGTTCGTTCAACGTCTCCCGGTGGATGAGCGTCGACTCGTCGCGCTCGCCGAAGAGGAACGTCGCCTCGCCGGTGCCCTCCCGGAGATACTGACGGAGCATCGCGAGCATGGGTGTGATGCCCGTCCCCGTCGAGAGGAACGCCACGTCACGGTCGGTGTCGGCGAGGCGCAGGTTCCCCTTGAGTTCGCCGAGGGTCACCTCGTCGCCCGGGCGTTTCGTGTGCAGGTACGAGGAGGCGAGGCCGTCATCGTAACGCCTGACGGTGAGCGAGAGCTGGTCGGTGCCAGGGAGGTTCGTCGGCGTGTACGGTCGGACCACCCTCTCGTCGCCGGAGTCGAACCGAACCGTGGTGTGCTGGCCGGGGTGGTAGTCGAACGTGTGGTCCGGAACCCGCAACCGGAAGCCACTCACGCGGTGCGTCAACGGGTACGTATCCTCGACGATTGCTGTGTGCGTCATATGAGAGAAGCGACAGTCACGCCAGTGACCGGACAGTGAAAAGGGACTGGCCTGGCCCTGCAAGGCTGCCGGCTCCGGGTGCCGGCGTCGTCAGCCGCCCCGCCCGAACCGAACGCCCGGGACGTTCACTTCGGCGGGCGGAGCCGGTAGTAGCGGCGGTTGAGGTCGTACATGTACCCCTCGCGCATCGTCTTCAGCACCGCGTAGGCGACGACGCCCGCGACGGGTGGGAGCAGGAACGTCAGGTCGAACAGCAGGTCGACGTTCATCGGTACGAGGTTCTTCGCGGAGTAGACGCTGATGGTGAACGCGAAGACGACGCCGGCGACGCCGACGGCCGACCAGAACGGCTGTTCGACCGGTCGACGGGCCGACCCCTTGTTCAGGAACGGAACGAGCGTGATGACCCCGACGACGACGAGGTTCGCCAACACGCCGTACGGGCGGTCCCCGAGCAGTTTCTGACCCCCGAGGACGGCCAGTTCGGGGTTGAGCGGGCCCAGTTTCAGCAGGCCGAACGACCAGTAGAGGTACCAGTCGGGCAGGATGACCGCGGGCGTGGTCGACCCGTCGGCGGGCGGCCCGATGTGCGGCGGCATCGTCGCGGCGAGGAACAGGACCATCCCGACGAAGAACGAGGCGATGGAGAGGTTCCGAACGACCTCGTGGGGCCACGTCGGGAAGCCGAGCACGTCGCGTTCGACGTACGTCGACTCCCCCCGGAGGTCCTGGTCCTCCCGACGGGCGCGCTCGAAGTACTCGTACGTGAGCCGCGAGAGACCGACCTGTCGTGTCTTTCGCTCGTCCCAGGTCGGCGTCTCGGTATCCGGCGCGACGACGCCGGCGCCGTCCGTTCGGGGGTCCTCGTCCCCGTCCTCGCCGGGAACATCGTGCGCCGACTCGTCGTCGGTTCGGTTGTCGGCCACGGTCAGTCACCCCGCGAGGCCAAGGCCGTGTCGTTCGCCCCTGTGTGTCGGCGCGGGAGAGACGTCCCGGCGACCTGTCGGCGGCGACGCCGTCGAACGACCGCGTCGGGGACGGCGGCGACGGCGGCGTTACGGAGGCGACAGCCGAGGCCGGACTGCATCGTCCCGAGTCGCCCGAGGCGGTGGGACTCGGTCCGGACGCGGTCGGCGCGTGGCTTACGCTCCCGCTCGTACGCCGCGAACGCGGCCGTGTGCGTGTCGTGCGTGGCAATCGCGTCGGCGAGCATCAGGCCGTCCTCGACGGCCTGTGCGGCACCCTGGCCGGCGAAGGGGAGCATGGCGTGTGCGGCGTCGCCGGCGAGGACGACGCGGTCACGCGACCACGCCTCGAGCGGCGGGAGGTCTTCGAGGTCGGTTCGGACGACGTCGCTCGGGTCGAGTCCGTCGAGAAGCGCCGGAATCGGTTCCGGGTAACCGGCCAGGTGCTCCCGAAGTGCCGTCTCGAGCGCCGGGGGGGACGCCCGGTCGTGAACGAGCGGTGCCGGTGCCGTCACGAACCAGTAGAACCGGTCGTCGTCGACGGGTGACCCACCGGTGTAGGTCCCGCGGCCCCAGACCTCGAACCCTTCCGTCCGGTGAGGATCGGGGAGGTCCAGCGAGACGAGCGCACGGTACGCGGCCGCGTCGAGGGAGCGGGGGGTGAGACCGGGTGCGACCGCTTCGCGGACCGCCGAGCGAATCCCGTCTGCCCCGACGAGCACCGCGGGCTGGACCGTCGTGCCGTCTTCGAACCGGACGACAGGAGGGTCGGTCCCGACGACGTCGGCACACTCCTTCCCGGTCCGCACGTCCGTACCGAGTTCGTCCCGCAGTATCCGCAGGAGGTCCGCGCGTCGGACGGCGACGAAGCCGTACCCGAAGTCGCGCCGTTCGACCGCGTCGAGGTCGAACCGCGTCAGGAACTCGCCGTCCGTCGCCCGGAGGCCACCACCGTCGAGTGGTGTCCCGGCATCTCGGATGCGGGCGGCGAGGCCGAGGCGGTCGAAGACGAGCATGGCGTTCGTCTGCAGCAGGATGCCGGCACCGACGGGTCCGTACTCCGAGGCGGCCTCGTACACCGTCGGTGAGACGCCGCGCCGTTCGAGCGCGACTGCGGTCGTGAGCCCGCAGATGCCCCCGCCGACGATGGCTACCGGAGGCCGGTCGTCGGGCGGACCGGCGGGCCGGCGGGAGGAGAGCTGATCCACGGCCGTCGAGGACTGATTCGTCTCCATGTCTCCACCGACGGGCGGTGACCGCAACGGGCTTCTGGCGGTCATCCACGTCGTTTTAAGAGAGTCGGTCGGCGAGTGCCGGTATGCGGTACGTGACGCTTCGGCTCTCGCCGGCCGAGGGACAGGGGTTCCACCCGCTCGGAGAGCGACTGTGCGACGAGCCGTCGATTCGGCGGGAGGCCATCCACCACGTCGAACTGCTCGACGACGGGACGGTACTGTTACTCGCTGAGGCGGTCGGTGACCGCGAACGGTACGAGGAGATCATGTCGTCGTCGCCGTCCGTCGTGGAGTACATGGCGTCGGGGACAGAACGCTGGATGGCGGTGAGTCGGCTCGACTCCTCGGAGTCCGTCAGACAGGTTTTGGAGTGGACGCACGAGGCGGAGGTGGTCGTCGAGACGCCGATGCTGTTTCAACCGGACGGCTCACAGCGGATGACTGTCATCGGCGACCAGCAGGCGTTCGAGCGCCTGTTTCGGGTGGGGTCGGGGCTGGGCTCGTTCACCTTCGACGTCGTCGAGGCCGGCGAGTACGACCCGGGGACGGAGCGGTTCCTGCGCTCGCTGACCGCCCGACAGCAGGAGGTTCTGTCGACTGCCGTCGACCTCGGCTACTACCGGGCACCGCGGCAGGCGACGCACGAGGACGTCGCCGCGGCGGTCGACCTCTCCCCGTCGACCGTGGGGGCTCACCTCCGGAAGATAGAAGAGCGCGTCTTCACGTCGATGCTGCCCACGGAGCGAGAGTGAGGCGCCGTTCGAGCCCGTCCCGTCCCCCCGCGCCGTCGGGAACTGTCGGCCGCGACGCCCGTCTCAGGCCCGCTTCTGTATCTCCTCGCGCAGGATGTCGCTCACCTGGCCACCGTCGACCTTCCCGCGGAGCGCGCCCATCGCCTCGCCCATGAGCGCCGAGAACGCGCCCATCCCCTCGGCCTCGACCTGGTCGGCGTTCCGCTCGACCACTTCGGCCACCGCCTCGCGGACCTCGTCGTCGTCGACGCCGGCGAGGCCGGCCTCTTCAACGCCTTCCTCGGCTGTCAGGTCGGGGTTCTCCGCGAGGACGGTGAGCACGTCGCCGATGCCCTCTTTGGCCAGTTCACCGGTGTCGACGAGCAGGAGGACGTTCACGAGGTGGTCGTCGGTGAGTCGCTCGACGGGCACGTCGTCGCGGCGGAGTTCGGTCAGCGTCGACTCGAGCGTGTTGGCCGCGAGCGTGGGGTCGACCCCCTCGTCGACGGCGGCCTCGAACAGGGTGAACCGCCGGCCGTACGCCACCTGCTCGGCGAGGCCAGCCCCGAGACCGTACTCGGACTGGTACCGCTCGGTCTTGTCGGTGAGCAGTTCCGGGACCTCGACCTCGGAGGGGTCCGGTTCGACCGGCGGGACGTCCGTCTCGGGGTACATCCGCGCCGCGCCGGGGAGCGGACGGAGGTAGCGCGTGGTTCCGTCCTCCAGCGCGTCGCGTGTCTCCTCGGGGACGCCCTCGATGGCGGCACGGGCGCGCTCGGCGACGGCCTCGATGGCCAAATCGACCGTCTCGGTGTCGTCGGCGACGATGACGACGGCGTCCTCGGGGCCGGCATCGACCGCCTCGCGCAGCGCTTCGACCTCCGCCTCGGTGACGCCGTAAGCCGGCAGTTCGTCGGTGTGGAAGACGCCGCCCGCGCCGTGTCGCTTCGCGTGGTCCGAGAGTTCGGTCCCGAGGCGGCGGTCGGGCTGGAGTTCGTGGCCGACGAGGCCGTCGAACCCCGCCAGACGGACCGCGCCGACCGTTCCGCCCGACGAGAGCGCGCTGGCGACGACGCCCGAGTCGGTGTCCTCGAACACCGACGCGACGTCCTGCGGGTCGCCGACCGCGGCGTCTCGCTCACGGAGGTGGTCACGGATAGCGAGGAGTTCCACCTGCCGCTGGACCTCGAGGCGGACGATGTCGTCGATGTCATCGAGCGCCTGGACGCCCTTGATTTCGACGCGGGCGCCGTCGGCGATGGAGACGTTGACGTCTTGGCGGATAGTCCCGAGGCCGCGCTTCACCTGTCCCGTGGAGCGCAGCAGCATCCCGATGGTCTCGGCGGCTTCGCGCGCCTGCGCCGGCGAGGAGATGTCCGGTCCGGTGCCGATTTCGACGAGCGGGATTCCCAGTCGGTCGAGCGACCAGCGCACTCCGCTGTCGGTCGCTTCGACCCGCTGGGCCGACTCCTCTTCGAGGAGCAAGTCCTCGACCGAGACCGGTCCCTCCGAGGTCGAAATCTCGCCCGACTGGGCGACGAGCGTGGTGCGCTGGAAGCCGGAGGTGTTCGAGCCGTCGATGACGAGTTTCCGCATGACGTGCGCCTGGTCGACCACCTCCATGTCCAGCAGGGCGGCGATCTGCATCGTCACGTCGAGCGCCTCGCGCGAGAGTCGAGAGGGCGGTTCGTCGTCCTCCTCGACCAGACAGGTGGTGTCGAAGCCGAGATACTCGAACTCCCGGTCGACGCGGCTCTCCTCCAGCGCGGCGTCGTCGAGTTCACCGAGTTCGCTCTTCGTCGGGTGGAGGTACCGGGTGAGCGTCCGCTCCGCCTCCTCGGGGTCGCGGCGCTCGGTCGGACACTCGCAGAACAGTTTGCGCGAGGTGTCCAACTGCTGGTGGATCTCGAGCCCAGCGACGAGTCCGAGGTCCTCGTAGTCGTACGCGCTCATTGGTCTCACCTGCGGACGGCGGGCGTAAAAAAGGCCCCAGTTCCGCTCGCGGTGCCCCGCGGCCGTCGGGCCGGGCGCGACAGGAGCGGGACCGGGAGAGGAGCGACTTGAAGTGGCCGGTCCGCGTACGCGGGACCGATGTCGTCACGGACGCGCGCCCTGTCGCTCCTCGTGCTCACGCTCGTGGTGGCGTCGGCCGTCGCCTCGACTGCGGGCGCCGCAGTCGTGGCCACCGGAGCGTCGTCCGCCGCGACCGAAGCCACCGAAGCCACCGGTGCGTCAGGGGGTGCGACCGTCCCCGTCGTCCCGTCGCGCCACGAACCGGAGATCAGGGAGCGACAGACGTTCGTCCGCGGTGAGACGCGCGGGACCGTCCGCCTCGAACTGGCGTACGACGTCCCGCCGAGCGTGACGGCGTTCCGGGTCCGCCTCCCGGACCTGACCGGGTCGTCCATCAGTCTCGTCGACCGCGAGGGGTTCGACCGCCGGAGCGAGACGGCGTTCGAGTGGACCCGGTCGACGTCGACTCCGACGCTCACGTTCGAACTCCAGGTAGCGACCGAGGGGGTCTCGACGAGCGAGTGGGGCGTCGAGCGCGACGGCTGGGCGTTCGCGACAGTGCCGCCGACCGCCATCGACGTCACCTACGCCGGCACACGTCCCCGCCTCGTGTCGACGACCCGGGTCGAGGAGTCGGGCTACGCGACCGACCGCATGGCGTTCATGGGGCCGTACGACACCGTCGAGGCGAACGCCTCGGGGGAGGCGGTCCGGTTCGTCGTCGGCGACGGGGCGGTCGACGGGAACGTCTCGGCGGCCAGGACGTTCCTCGAACGGGCGCGGGGCCGGTTCGACTTCGGCGTTCGCTCGGAACGCCTCGTCGTGTTCGTCCTCCCGTACGAGGGACGGGTGGGGACGGAGGAGGCCACCGTGACCGGCGAGGCCTACGGCGACGCCTTCTGGGTGACCGCCGACGCGACCAGCGTGTCGGGCGTCGAGAACGCCTTCGCTCACGAGTACGTCCACTCCCGACTCGGGGACGTCGGCAACGGGTCGGCGGCGTGGCTCACCGAGGCCACCGCCGAGTACTACGGCTCTCTCGCGGTGCTGAACGTCGGCGGCACCAGCTACGAGGCGTTCTACCGGGAGACGCGAGCCGACTCGTTCGCCCCGAACCGGACGGCAGTCGTCCTCGCGGAGCCCGAGAGCTGGCGCGGGACGCTCGCCGACTACGAGAAGGGAGCGCACGTCCTCGCCGCGCTCGACGCCGAAATCCGTGCTCGGACCGACGCGACGCTGTACGACGTCTTCGTCGCCCAGAGATCGTTCGAGGACTACGCGGCCTTCCGGGCCGCCGTCGTCGAGACGACAGGCGAGGAGTCGCTCGAGCCGTGGCTCGACCGCTACGTCACGACGGACGCCCTCCCACCACTGCCCGACGACCCGACGCGCTACGTCCAGGGTGGTGACCTGGACCCCGACGGCGACGGCCTCACTAGTCGTTCGGAGGTGTCTGCGACGCCGCCGACCGACCCGTTCGCGGCCGACACCGACGGCGACACGCTGTCGGACGCCCGCGAGCGCGAGGCCCGGACCGACCCGACGCTGAGAGACACTGACGGGGACGGGACGAACGACGCGCTGGACGCGTATCCGACCGACCCGGCGGTCCAGCGAGTCACGAGCGAGCGCACAGAGACGACGACGCAGACGTCGTCCGCGGTCACGGAGCACGAGACGACGGCGCCGTCGGGGCGTGAGACGCGTCCGTCGACGACAGAGACGCGAGCGGAGACACCCGGGTTCGGCGTCGGGGCCGCAGTCGGGGGGTTCGGCGTCGGAATCGCGGCGGGTGTCCTGGGGGGGATGCGACGTCGTCGGGAGAATCGAGAGTCGTCCTAGAGTCGCCGGAGTCCCTCACCGATGCCTTCCGCCTCACCACACTCGGGACATTCGTAGTGCCACCCGTCCTTCGTGGCCCGTCCCTCGGGGAACTCCGCGGCACATTTTCGGCATACGAGCATGTCTCGGCCTGACTGCTTTGTAATCTGCATCCCCGCCATATGCACAAAGACATCTGCATGTAGCTTCAAGATGTCGCTTCTCTTCGGTTTCGGGAAAAGTTCACACGCAAGAAAATCGCCCGACTGGCCCGTCGAGGGGTTCGGACCGTGTGATAGACTGTCAAGACCGTGTCAGACGGACCGCCGACGCCACACGGCCCCGACACTGGCCAGTCGTGGACGACGACGGGTGGGGAACACTGCAGCGCCGCCCGACGACTCGCCCGGGACCGTTTCCGGCGTCGGTCGTGGCGGACGACGGACACGGCGGCGTCAGTCGTCGCCGAGGATGCCGCGACGGGTCATCGCCATCGGGTCGAGCACCTCGTCGGCCTCCTCCTCGGTGAGATACCCTTCGTCGACAGCCACCTCGCGGACGGTCTTCCCCTCGGCGAGTGCCTGCTTCGCCACCTTCGAGGCCTTGTCGTAGCCGATGGCGGGGTTCAACGCGGTGGCCAGGGCCATCGAGCGTTCCACCTGGTCGGCGCAGTGGTCCTCGTTGGCCTCCAGTTTGGCGACGAACCGTTCGGCGAACACCTCCGCGGAGTTCGACAGCAACTGGGCGGACTCGAGGAAGTTGTGCGCGAGGACGGGCTTGTAGAGGTTGAGGTCGATCTGCCCTTCGGCGGCGCCCGCGGAGACGGCCGCGTCGTTACCGACGACCTGCTTGTGGACCTGGTTGACCGCCTCGGCGACGACCGGGTTGACCTTCCCCGGCATGATGGACGAACCGGGCTGGTTCTCCGGCTGTTCGAGTTCACCGAGGCCGTTCCGCGGCCCCGAGGCGAGCAGGCGGAGGTCGTTCGCGATCTTGTTCATCGACCCGGCGACGGTCCGTAGTGCGCCGTGTGCCTCGCTCATGGCGTCGTGTGCCGCCTGCGCCTCGAAGTGGCTGTCGGCCTCGCGGAACTCGACGCCCGTCTCCTCGGAGATGTACTCGGCGGCGAGTTCGGGGAACTCGGGGTCGGTGTTCAGCCCCGTCCCGACGGCGGTGCCGCCGAGCGCGAGTTCGGCGAGGTGTGCACGCGTGTTCTCCACGCGCGTGATGCCCTTCTCGACCTGGGTCCGGTAGCCCTCGAACTCCTGGCCCAGGGTGATGGGCGTCGCGTCCTGCAGGTGGGTGCGGCCCGTCTTGACGACGTGTTCGAACTCGGCTTCCTTCTCGCCCAGCGCCCCAGCGAGTGTCTCCAGAGCGGGCAGGAGGTCCTTCTCGACGGCCTCCAGCGCGGAGACGTGCATCGCCGTCGGGACGACGTCGTTCGACGACTGACCGTAGTTGACGTGGTCGTTCGGGTGGACGACGCGGTCGCCGACCTCCTCGCCGAGGAGTTCGGCGGCCCGGTTCGCGATGACCTCGTTGGCGTTCATGTTCGAGGAGGTCCCCGACCCCGTCTGGAAGACGTCGACGGGGAACTGGTCGTCGTGGTCGCCCGCGATGACCTCGTCGGCGGCGTCGACGATGACCTCGGCTGTCTCCTCGTCGAGGTGGCCGAGGTCACGGTTCGCCTGCGCGGCGGCCTTCTTCACCACGCCGAGCGCCCGGACGAACCGCCGACTGAACGTGATGCCCGAGATGGGGAAGTTCTCTACCGCACGCTGGGTCTGTGCGCCCCAGTACGCCTCCTTCGGTACCTGCATCTCGCCGAGACTGTCCCGCTCGATGCGATACTCGTCACTCATGCCCGGGGCAACGCGGCCGCGTCGCCTAAAAGCTACTCTTGCGGCACGGTTCGGTCACGGGCCGTCGCGGGCGAGCAGCGACGCGGTTCACCGACGGACCCCGCCACACTACTCGGCGTCGCTCGGTCCTCGGCCGCGTCCCGCCGTCGACCCACTCCAGACTGCCGTTCACCCGGCGGACCGTCGACGGACACCGGCCAGTCGTTCCACCGGACGGAGAGGTATCGTTTCGGGCCGTCGTTCGCCGCTCTCGGCAGAAATAATCCGACCACGGCCCGAAAATTGAATTTTGACTCGAAATGGAATAAAGCTTGAAAACTTTTACAATGTTCGTCCCGAAGGTTTTGAGTGCCTCTGACGTGGAGGAAAAACCATGGACGATAACGAACGAATGTCACGGAGGACGTACGTCGCACTCGCAGGGCTCACCACCGCCGGTATGGCCGGTCTCGCCGGCTGTTCCGGCGGCGGTGGTGGCGGCGGCGACTCCGGTGGCTCAGGTGGCGACGGTGGCAGTGGTGGCGACTCCGGTGGCTCTGATGGCGACGGTGGCGGCGACGGCGGTGGTGGGGACTCCGGCGGCGGTGGGTCGAGCGCGCCGCTCGAAGTCCTCCACGGCTGGACCGGGGGGGACGGGGCGAGAGCCGCAGAGGCACTCGCGTCCGCGTTCGGCGAGGCCTATCCGGACATCGAGGCCGAGTTCAACCCCATCGGTGGGGGCGGGAACGAGAACCTCGACGCCGTCGTCGCGAACCGCCTGCAGAGCGGCGACCCGCCGAGTTCGTTCGCGAACTGGCCGGGCAAGAACCTCCAGCGGTACGAGGGCGCACTGGGCGCCGTCGACGACGTCTGGTCGGAGAACAACTTCTCCGAGGTGATGGTCGACGAGGCCGTCGACCTCCACCAGCAGGGTGGGAGCTTCCGGGCGGTCCCGCTCGGCTCGCACCGCCTGAACTGCCTGTTCTACAACGTCTCGGTCGTCGAGGAGGCGGGAGTCGACCCCGACTCGCTCAACAGCGTCTCGGCGCTCGTCGACGCCCTCGACACCGTCGCGACGGAGACGGACAAGATCCCGTTCACGCACGGCATGTCCGGCACCTGGACGACGACACAGCTCTGGGCCGCGATGATGCTCGGGCAGGAAGGCTACGACGCGTACATGAGCTTCATCAACGGTGAAGGCCCGGAGGAGGCGGTCCGGGCGACGTTCGAGTCGACGAAGACGGTCCTCGAGAACTACATCTCGGCGGACGCGTCCTCCATCGGTCTCACCGAGTCGAACCAGAACATCATCAACGGGAACGCGGCGTTCATCCACCAGGGTAACTGGGCCGCGGGCGCGTACCGCAACGCCGAGGACTTCGCGTACGACGAGGACTGGGGCTTCAAGACGTTCCCCGGGACGGAGGGGATGTACACGCTCCACTTCGACTCGTTCCTCTACCCGTCGAACAACCCGACCCCCGAGAAGGCCAAGACGTACCTCGGGTTCGTCGGCAGCCCCGAGGCGCAGATCGCGTTCAACCAGTTCAAGGGGTCCATCCCGACGCGGACCGACGTGGACATGGGCGAGTTCGGCCCCTACCTCCAGGAGACCGCGGAGGACTTCGCGAACGCGGAGCAGCGACCGCCGACGCTCCAGCACGGCCTCGCGGTCACGCGTGAGAAGATGACCGCGCTCAACGAGGTCATCTCCTCGGAGTTCACCGGCCCGTACAACGTCGACGCCGCGACGCAGGGCTTCCTCGACGCGGTCTCGAACTAACCGAGGAGTCCACACCGACTCATGTCCCGAATTTTTCGCAGGCTTCGACGGCTACTCCCGGGTGAAGGCACCGAGCGCGACAGTGAGGCCAGCGGAACCTCGTCGGACGCAGCACGCGCCGACGGCGGTTCCGCGAGCGGAGCGAGCGGCGCCTCGTCGGGGAGCGTGGCCACCGACGGCGGCGTCGTGACCGACTCGTCGTCGCGGTCCGGTGGGGTCGACCGACTCGTCGGTGCCGTCGACGACCGACTCGGCCAGGATTTCGTCGAGTCGCTCCCGTTCTGGCTCCCGGCGTTCCTCCTCGTCGGACTGTTCGTCTACGGCGCCATCCTCTGGAACCTCCTCATCTCCCTCACGGACTACGAGGGGTTCGCACAGGCGCCGAACTACGGGAACCTCGACTTCGAGATGTACGTCCGGGCGGCGACCGACTCCGGTGCGGTCGACGCCGCGGTACACACGGTCATCCTGCTCGTCGCGTTCACCGTCGCGACGCTGGCACTCGGTCTCGTGCTCGCTATCCTGATCGACCGCGGCATCCGGTTCGAGAACACGTTCCGGACTCTCTACCTGCTGCCGATGAGCCTCTCGTTCGTCGTCACCGCCCAGTTCTGGCTGTGGATGTACAACTTCAACAACGGCGTCGTCAACATCCTCCTCGGGACTGTCGGCGTCGGACCCATCGACTGGATCGGTAACCAGCAGATCGTTCTGTGGGCGGTCATCTTCGCGCTGATGTGGCAGTTCTCGGGCTACGCGATGGTCGTCTACCTCGCCGGGCTCCGGGCGATTCCGACCGAACACTACGAGGCCGCGAAGGTCGACGGCGCCTCCACCCTGAAGATGTACTGGCGGGTCATCGTCCCTCAGCTCAAGAGCGCGACCATCGGGGCCGCCGTGGTCCTGATGGTGTTCGCGCTGAAGGCGTTCGACTTCCTCTACTCGCTGAACGCCAACTACCGGCCGCCGAACGGCGCGGACATCCTGGCGACGAAGATGGTCCGCGAGGCGTACTCGAATCAGAACTGGGCGTACGGTGCGGCGCTGGCCATCATCCTCTTCGGGATGGCGCTGTCGGTCATCGGACCGTATCTCGCCTACCAGTTCCGGAGGGGGAACCTATGAGCACCGACACCTCGTTCGGCGCTCGGTTCTCGGGGCTCGACCTCTACCGGGTCGGCCTGTACGTCGTCCTCGCCGGGATGGCGGCGTTCTACCTGACGCCCATCGAGTCGGGGCTCGTCACCTCGTTCAAGACCAACACCGCCGTCGTCGAGACGGCCCCGTTCGCCCCCCCGGGCGGCGGCGGGTTCACGACCGAGAAGTGGCAGACGGCCGTGGACGCCCTCCTGCGGGGCATGGGCAACAGCCTGCTCTACGCGGTGCCGGCGACCATCCTCTCGGCGTTCTTCGGGAGCATCACCGCGTACGGGCTGACCATCACCAACTGGCGGATGCGCTACAAGGCCCCGCTCCTGGCGCTGTTCGTCGCCGGCATCTTCATCCCGTACCAGGCCGTGCTGGTCCCGCTGAGCCAGTTCTGGGCGCAGGTCGCTCCCCTAGAGGAGTGGCTGTCGTTCCTCTGGGCCGCGGGCATCAACAACGACTACGTCGGCATCCTCGAACTCATCGTCACCCACGTCGCCTACGGCATCCCCATCTGCACCATCCTGTTCCGCTCGTACTACAAGAACATCAGCACGGAGATGGTCGAGTCCGCACGACTCGACGGGGCGACGCTCCGGCGCGTGTACCAGCGCATCGTCTTCCCCCTGTCGACGCCGATGTTCGCTGTCGTCCTCATCTACCAGTTCACCCAGATCTGGAACGACCTGCTCTTCACGCTCATCCTCGTCGCGACGGAGTCGAGCGCCGCCGCCCCCGTCGTCCTCATCCTCGCGGGGCTGGGCCAGTCGCTCGAGGGACAGGACTTCGGACTCCGGATGGCCGGGGCGTTCTTCGCGGCGCTCCCGACCCTCGCGGTGTACATCATGTTCGGCGAGGAGTTCGCCGAGGGGGTGGCGACGTGATCCGCCACGTGCAGACCGTTCACGACCGTACTACGCCGATAGCTCCAGTAGCGTCGGTGGACAACAGGAGACAATAACCCATGGCAGCACTCGAACTCGATTCGCTCACGAAGGTGTATCAGGACGGAGATTCCGAAGTCGTCGCAGTCGACGACGTGACGGTGTCCATCGAGGACGGCGAGTTCCTCGTCGTGGTCGGTCCCTCCGGCTGCGGGAAGTCGACGACGCTCCGGATGGTCGCCGGCCTCGAGACGGTCTCGAGCGGCACCATCAGCCTCGACGGGAGGGTCATCAACGACGTCAAACCGCAGGACCGCGACATCGCCATGGTGTTCCAGTCGTACGCGCTCTACCCGCACATGAGCGTGCGGCAGAACATGTCGTTCGGCCTCGAAGAGAGCACGAGCCTCTCGGACGCCGAGATTCGCGAGCGCGTCGAGGAAACGGCCGAACTGCTCGACATGTCTCCCCTCCTCGACCGCAGGCCCCGGGACCTCTCCGGCGGCCAGCAACAGCGCGTCGCCCTCGGGCGCGCCATCGTGCGCGACCCCGAGGTGTTCCTGATGGACGAACCGCTGTCGAACCTCGACGCGAAGCTCCGCGCGCAGATGCGGACGGAACTCCAGCGGCTACAGGACGACCTCGGCGTCACCACGATGTACGTGACCCACGACCAGACGGAGGCGATGACGATGGGCGACCGCATCGCCATCCTCGACGGGGGCGAACTCCAGCAGGTGGCGACGCCGCTGGAGTGTTACCACGAACCCGCCAACGTCTTCGTCGCGGGCTTCCTCGGCGAACCGTCGATGAACTTCTTCGACGTCGACTTCGACGGGGAGACGCTGGTCGCCGACTCGTTCGAGTACCCCGTCTCCGAGGAGGTCGCAGCGGACCTCGGCGGCGAGACCGACCTCGTCTTCGGTATCCGTCCCGAGGCCATCGAACTCGTCGCCGAGGCGTCGGGCCCCCACGACTTCGAGACCGAGGTCGACGTCGTCGAACCGATGGGTGACGAGAACACGGTGTACCTGACGTTCGGGGACCGCGACCCGGACGACGCAGTCGTCGCGACGACGAACAGCATGCGCCAGTTCAGCCGCGGGCAGAGCGTCGTCGTCCGCTTCCCCGAGGAGGCCATCCACGTCTTCGACCGCCGGACCGGGGAGGCACTCCACAACCGGACCATCGTCGACGAGGACGCTCTCGCCGACGCGCCGTCGAACTGACCGGACCGTCACCGCTCTCGCCGCTCTCGCGTCCTTCGCTCACGCCGGCTCCCACCGGCTTCGCTCGAGTCCGTCACGGACGAGTCGCGCACCGACCACGTGTGCGTACGCGAAGACGACAACGAGCGCCACCGCGGCGGGCGTCGCCGACTGCGCGGCGGTGAGGAGGCTCCACGCGCTGACGACGAGCGCCGTCGCCACCGTCCACGCGAAGAAGTACGACCCGTTGGCGAGTCTGTCGAGCGACGACCGCCTGAAGCCCGAGCGAAGGCCGTTCCGCCCGGCGGCAGTCACCGCGGCGGGGAGCACGTAGCAGGCCGCGACGGTGACGAGGAGCGCGAGGGTGGGTGCGAGGGTCAGAAGCATCCCGCCCCCGTTGAGAACCACGAACGCGGTGAGCGCGAGCGCCGCCACGGCCGGCAGGAGGTAGACGGCGGCGACGACGACCACCCGGACGCCGAGACGGACACTCCGGGCGGACCACGAGAAGGCAACCGTCCCTGTGGCCGAGTCTCCGCCGAGCACGCGTCCCAGGTAGCCGGCGAACAGCACCGCCGGACCGACCGCGAGGGCGGCGGGGACGAGAGCGAGCAGGTCGGGCCACAGCGCGCGTGCCGCACGGAGCGAGAGGAGCGTGACCAGGACGAGCCCCGAACAGATGGCCACGGCGTCCCGGGCGTCGCTGTCGGCGAGCGGATATCGGAACGACTCGGCGAGCATCAGCCCACTCGGCTGTGTCGCGGACGGTCGACGCGTCGATACACGTGACCGCTTCTCCACGCCGTCGGAAAACCGTGTCGTCGTCCGACAGCCACCGCGGGGAGAAGGTGGTAAATCGGTGTCATTTTGTGTCTCGAAACCGTGTCGAATCCAGAACAATGGCAAGTGGCAACAACTCCCACGACGAGGCGGACGAGGCAGATGAGGACCTCACCGGGGGGACGAGCAGGCGAACGTTCCTGCGCGCGCTGGGTGCGGGTGGCGCGCTGGCGACCCTGGGGGCGACCGGCGTCGAGTCGGCGGCGGCGCTCGAGGACCCACAGCGGTACCGGACGGTCGTCCTCACGGGCGCTGCCGAGGTCCCGTCGGTGGACAGTCGCGGCCGCGGCCGCGCGACGTTCTCCCTGAACGACGCCGCGACCGAACTCGAGTACCGCCTCACCGTCGCGAACATCGACGACGTCACTGCCGCCCACGTTCACCGTGGAGGGCCGGACGAGAACGGGCCACCGGTCGCGACACTGTTCGACGGGCCGACCACGGACGGGCGGCAATCCGGCGTTCTGGCGACGGGGCGACTCACCGAGAGCGACCTCCAGGGTCCGCTCGCCGAACGGCCGTTCCAGGCGCTCGTCGACGACCTCGAGGCCGGCGACGCCTACGTGAACGTCCACACCACGGCGTATCCCGACGGAGAGATCCGCGGGCAGTTCCCCGACCAGCGGTCGGACGGACGGGCGGGGCGCGGCCGCGGAGGGTCGGGGTCTATCACGTTCCTCCACGACACGCACGTCCACGGGACCCTCTCGCACGACGAGGTGGACGCGGCCGACTACTTCGGGTTGATGCGCGACGTGGTCGGGGAGAACCCGAACGCCGTGCGTGTTGGTAACGGCGACGACCTCGCCTCCTCGGTCCTCTCGTCGGTGTTCGACGGCGTCCACGTCGTCGACGCGTTCAACGCGGGCAACCTCGCGTACGACACGTTCGGCAACCACGACTTCGACATGGGGCCCGAGGTGCTCCGCCAGCAGGTCGCGGAGAGTCACTTCACGTGGGTCAGCGCGAACATGCGCGACCCCTCGGGCGAACAGGTGTTCGCCGCCGACGCCGGCGCGGCGCCGTTCGTCGTCCACGAGGTCGGCGGACTCGACGTCGGCATCACCGGTCTCATCAACGAGGAGGCACCCGAGATCACCAGCCTCGGCGACAACACGGTCGTCCCCGTCGACGAAGCGATGCGGGAGGTCGCCCCACAGATGCGCGCGGCGGGCGCGGACATCGTCGTGGTACTGTCGCACCTCTCCAGTCCAGTCGCCCGCGACCTGGCGCGCAACGTCGACGGCATCGACGCGATCGTCGGCGACCACGCCGCGCAGGTGCTCGAAGAACCCGAGGTGATCAACGACACGGTCCTCTCGTTCGTCGGCGACTCCTACGAGTATCTCGGCGAACTCACCCTCGATGTCGTACGGGGATCGGTCGCGGCCGTCGACTTCACGCTCCACGACGTCGCCGAGGCGACGTCGGGCGAGTCGTTCGAGCCGAGCCAGGCGGTCGGGAACGTCCAGTCGTTCTACGAGGAAGGCCTCGACGCCGCGCTCGGCGAAGTCGTCGGCGAACTCGAATCCGGCGCGACGTTCGATACGCGTCGGTCGACGGTGAGAACCGAGGAAGCGAACTCGGGCAACTACGTCGCCGACGCCAAGCGAGCAGTCGTCGACGCGGACGTCGGCCTGATGAACGGCGGTGGGATCCGGACCGACACACTGTACGAGGGGCCGCTCGACGTCTCGAAACGCCTCGTCTTCGACATCCTGCCGTTCGGCAACACCGTCGTGAAACTCGAAGTGACCGGCCAGAAACTCCACGACGCGCTGGAGAACGGCGTCAGCGGCGTCGCGAACCTCGAAGGACGCTTCCCGCAGGTCAGTGGGCTGTCGTTCGCGTGGACGCCGAGCGCGCCCGTCGGCGAACGCGTCGACCCCGCGGACGTGACGGTCGGCGGGTCGGCGCTCGACCTCGACGCGACGTACACGCTCGCGACGAACAACTTCGTCGCCGGCGGCGGCGACGGCTACGCCATGTTCACTGACGTCCCGCGACAAGTCGGCGCGGACGACGGACCGCTCCTCGCGACGGTGGTCGTCGACGCCGTCGAGGCGGACGGTACCATCGCCCCGACCACCGAGGGACGCATCACCGAGAACTGAACCGGCCGCCGCGGGCCGGGCGCGCCGCGCTCACACCCCGCCGGCGTGTTCCTCGTACTCCTCGGGAGTGTAGGTCTTCATCTCCATCGCGTGGATGTCGGTCGTCATGTGCCCTTCGAGCGCGTCGTACACCATCTGGTGCTGCTGGACGAGCGACTTCCCCGCGAAGGCGGGCGAGACGACGACGGCCGCGAAGTGGGCGTCCTCGAACTCCTGGTCCGGGTTCCGGGGCGTCGTGACCGTCGCCTCGGCGTCCTCGATGCCTGCTTCGATGAGCCGCTCGACTTCGTCGGTGTCCATACCGTGACGGGGGAGCCGTGAGGTGAAAAATCGACGGGTCCTGCCCCCCCCCGATCGCCTCGACTCAGCGGTGATAGTCGGGGGCGAAGCGTCAAGTAGGAGTGGAGTTCGGTCCACGGGCCGAGTCCAGACGTGATAGCCGGGGACGAACGCTGAAATACTCCGCTCGC
>NZ_JBEPXO010000027.1:0-40714 GCF_041641895.1 Salinigranum sp.
CACACGCCCTGTCGTGGGGTGGTTTTCGACGCCTCGCTCGCCGTCACCTCTCGCGACTGTCACAACGTTCCGGTACCGACGGGTACCGAATCGATTGATGTCACAGATACTGGCGAGATTTGTGCAGGTATGTGGTGGAAGTGGGAGACAACCGAATCGAACGTCCGAAACTAGCGAGTCGTTCCGGAGATTCGTCTCCGATACATCGACGAATTTATAAGAGGGTGGTACTTTGTACCAAACATGACGGACGCGACCACTCCCGTCGACGCCTCGAACACTGAGGTCATGGCCTCTGTGGACTCTGCCCCCGGTCGGTCGCAGTTCATCATCGCGGACGTGACCCGCGACGACGCCTGGATGGCAGTACGACTCGAAGAGGCTTCGACACTCCCGGAGTGGCGCTGAGTCGGTTCTCGGACCCTCACCCGTAGTTCCCACGCTCGAGCCACCGCTGGCAGTACTTGCGTGAGCGTTCAGACACATACATAACGAACGGTTGATACGGTTATGTCGTCCGACAGCCTCGACACGTCCGCCGGACGACCGCTGGTTCGACGGGCGGCCCGTCCGCTCACCGCGTTCGCGGGCGTCGTCGTCGCAGGTGTCGCCGGCTTCACCCTCCTCGGT
The DNA here is from genome assembly GCF_041641895.1 of Salinigranum sp. Taxonomy (NCBI): domain Archaea; kingdom Methanobacteriati; phylum Methanobacteriota; class Halobacteria; order Halobacteriales; family Haloferacaceae; genus Salinigranum; species Salinigranum sp. The sequence goes on from NZ_JBEPXO010000027.1 coordinate 631, forward strand.
GGCGTCGGCGTCGTCGACGCGCTCTTCTGGCTCGTCGACCCCACCAGCATCGAACTCCACTTCCGCGAGCACGCGGGTCCCGAACGCCTCGTCAAGATGTACGCGGTCCTCGTGCTCTCCGGGCTGGTGCTCGCGGGTCTGTGGACCGGCGAGACGGCACTCGCGGCGGCGTTCGGCGGCCAGATAACGGAGGAACTCGAACGAATGCAGAACGACCGAGCCATCGCCGACCTCGACGACCACGTGGTTATCTGCGGCTACGGGATGTTCGGCCGGACCGTCGCCGACAGCCTGCGGTCGGCCGACCGCGACGTGGTCGTCGTCGAGACGGACGAGACGCAGTACGAACGCGCCCTCGACAGCGAGGACGTCCTGGCGGTGAACGCCGACGCCCGCCGCGAGCAGACACTCGTCGACGCGGGGATCCGCCGGGCCGACACGGTCGTCGCGGCCATCGACGACTCCAACGTCAACATCCAGATATCCATCGCGGCGAGCCAACTGGCTCCCGAAGTCACGCTCGTCGTCCGGGTCGGCGAGGAGATGTACGAGTCACTCGCGCGGCGGGCGGGCGCCGACGAGGTGGTCATCCCCGAAGTCGTGAGCGGCCGCCAGGTCATCGAGTCGCTCTGACACCTGTGGGTTCGGCGGCCGGTGACTGAACTTTTTTGTCGACCACTCCCGATACCCAGCCTATGAACTATCGGGAGGTCACGCCGACACGGGAGTTCCTCTGCTCGCTCGAACACGGGACCGACTGGCGCGAGGAAATCGAGGAGTTCGCCGCGCGCGAGGGAGTCGAGTCAGCGTGGTTCAACGCCATGGGCGCCGTGCAGGACGCCGAGGTCTGGTTCTACGACCAGGCCGAGAAGGAGTACCTCTCGGTGCAGTTCGACGAACCGCTGGAGGTCGCCGCCTGCGTCGGCAACGTCGCCCTCCTCGACGGCGAACCGTTCGCCCACACCCACGCCGTGCTCTCGCGGCGGTCGGGGCAGTCGCTCGCGGGCCACCTCAACGCCGGCACCGTGTTCGCCGGCGAGGTGTACCTCCGGGCGTTCGAGGAACCCCTGGCACGCGAACACGACGACGTGACGGACCTGGACCTCTGGCTGTGAGCGGGAGGCAGGGATGAGACCGGCGGACGAACGCTACTTCGAGCGCATCGAGACGCGCCTCGACGAGGCGTTCGAGCGAGCTGAGGCGGCCAAGGCGCAGGGGTGGGACCCCACCTGCGAGGTCGAGATACCCGTCGCGCGGGACATGGCCGACCGCGTCGAGAACATCCTCGGGATTCCGGACGTCGCCGAGCGCGTCCGCGAACTCGAGGGGCAGATGTCGCGCGAGGAGGCCGCCCTCGAACTCGTCACGGACTTCGTCGAGGGGACCGTGGGGGACTACGAGTCGAAGGCCGGGAAGATCGAGGGGGCGGTCCGGACGGCCGTCGCGCTCCTCACCGAGGGCGTCGTCGCCGCGCCCATCGAGGGAATCGACCGCGTCGAGGTCCTCGACAACGACGACGGCACCGAGTTCGTCAACGTCTACTACGCCGGTCCCATCCGCTCGGCGGGCGGGACCGCACAGGCGCTCTCGGTGCTCGTCGCCGACTACGCCCGGACGCTCCTCGACATCGACGAGTACAAGCCTCGCGACGAGGAGGTCGAACGCTACGTCGAGGAGGTCAACCTCTACGACAAGGACACCGGCCTGCAGTACTCGCCGAAGGACAAGGAGACCCGCTTCATCGCCCGGAACATGCCCATCATGCTCGACGGGGAGGCGACGGGCGACGAGGAGGTCTCCGGCTACCGGGACCTCGAACGCGTCGACACCAACAACCCTCGCGGCGGCATGTGTCTCGTCCTCGCGGAGGGAATCGCGTTGAAGGCACCCAAGATACAGCGCTACACTCGAAAGCTCGACGAGGTCGACTGGCCCTGGCTCCAGGACCTCATCGACGGGACCATCGGGACGGACGACGCCGAGGGGGCGGCGAAGACCGACGACGGCAACGTGGATGGCGACGGCGACGAGACCGACGACGGAGCGGCAGACGGGGACGGAGACGTCTCCGACGAGGCTCCGACCGACGACCCCGCTGGTCCTCCGCGGGTCGAACCCGCGACGAAGTTCCTCCGTGACCTCATCGCCGGCCGACCCGTGTTCGGCCACCCGTCGATGCCCGGCGGCTTCCGCTTGCGATACGGTCGCGCCCGCAACCACGGGTTCGCCACCGCCGGCGTCCACCCCGCGACGATGCACCTCGTCGACGACTTCCTCGCCACCGGGACGCAGATAAAGACGGAACGGCCCGGCAAGGCCGCGGGGGTCGTCCCCGTCGACTCCATCGAGGGACCGACGGTCAGACTGGCGAACGGCGACGTCCGCCGCATCGACGACCCCGCGGAGGCGCTCGAACTCCGCAACGGCGTGGAGGCCATCCTCGACCTCGGGGAGTACCTCGTCAACTACGGCGAGTTCGTCGAGAACAACCACCCGCTCGCGCCCGCCTCTTACACGGTGGAGTGGTGGCGGCAGGACCTCGCCCACGCCGGCGGGGACCTCCAGGCGCTCGAGGACGACCCGCACGTCGACCTCTCGAACCCGACTCCCGCCGAGGCGCTCACCTGGGCGACCGAGTACGACTGCCCGCTCCACCCGGCGTACACCTACCTGTGGCACGACCTCTCGGTCGACTCGTTCGAGGCGCTCGCCGACGCCGTCGCGGCCGGACACGTCACGGAGGCGACTGCCGACGGCGGCGTCGCGCTCGACCCGACGGCCGGCGAGGCGGCCCCCACAGGCACCCTCGTGCTCCCCCGCACCGAGACGGTGACGCGAGCGCTCGAGACGCTCCTCGTCGAACACAGCCAGACGGCGGACGACCTCCGGGTCGGACAGTGGGAACCGCTCGTGCGCTCGCTCGGCTTCACGCGCGACCTGGAGCGGACGTGGGACGACCTGTCCGAGCGCGCCCGCACCTGGGACGGCGGCGAGAACGCCGTCGAAGCCGTCAACGAGGTGGCTCCGTTCCGGATTCGAGAGCGCGCGCCGACGCGCGTCGGCGCGCGAATGGGTCGTCCCGAGAAGTCGGAGAGTCGCGACCTCTCCCCGGCGGTCCACACCCTCTTCCCCATCAGCGAGGCGGGCGGCAGCCAGCGCGACGTGAGCGCCGCGGCCCGCGAGCGCGGCGAGAACGGGAGGCGCGGGCACTTCGACGTCCAGCTCGGCCGTCGCCGCTGTGCCGGGTGCGGGACGGACACCTACCGGACGCGTTGCCCCGACTGCGGCGGCCACACCGACCCTCACTACGAGTGCGACGACTGCGGACAGGTCGTCGAACCCGACGAGGGGGGACGCGTCCACTGCGACCGGTGTGACCGCGACGTCTCCTCCGTCGCGTGGCAGTCGGTCGACCTCAACACCGACCTCCGAGAGGCCCTCCAGGACGTCGGCGAGCGCGAGTCGTCGTTCGACATTCTAAAGGGCGTCAAGGGGCTCACCTCCTCGAACAAGACCCCCGAACCCATCCAGAAGGGAATCCTGCGGGCGAAGCACGGCGTGACCTCGTTCAAGGACGGCACCGTCCGCTACGACATGACGGACCTCCCCGTCACCGCCGTCCGTCCCGCCGAACTCGACGTCACCGCCGACGACTTCCGTGACCTCGGGTACGACACCGACGTCGACGGCGACCCCCTCCAGTTCGACGACCAGCTGGTCGAACTGAAGGTGCAGGACATCGTGCTGTCGGACGGCGCGGCAGAGCACATGCTCAAGACCGCCGACTTCGTCGACGACCTCCTGACCCGGTTCTACGACCTGCCGCCCTTCTACGACGTCGAGGAGCGTCAGGACCTCGTCGGCGAACTGGTGTTCGGGATGGCGCCGCACACCTCCGCGGCCGTCGTCGGCCGCGTCGTCGGCTTCACCTCCGCGGCAGTCGGCTACGCGCATCCGTACTTCCACGCCGCGAAACGACGGAACTGCTTCCACCCGGATACCAAAATCTGGTACGAGGACGAGTCCGGCGACTGGCACTACGAACGTATCGAGACGGTCGTCGAAGACCGCCTCGAGAACCCCCGGACCGACGACTTCGGGACGCTCGTTCAGGAACTCGACTGCGAAATTCGGGTGCCATCGGTCGATACGAACGGAAACGCGGTCGTGAAACCCGTCGAGGCAGTCTCGAGGCATCGACCGTCCGAGCATCTGGTCCGAATCGAGACACGGAGCGGTCGAGAACTGACCGTGACGCCCGACCACGACGTGCTGCAGTGGTCCGGTGACTCGCTAGAACGGGTCTCCGCCACCGAGCTAGAACCGGGGCGGACGGTTCCCACCCCGCGGCGTGTCGACTTCGAGGGGACTCGCCCCCGGTACGATTTGCTCGAAGAACTGCTCGACGCCGGGGCTATCCCACCCGACGACCTTGTCGTCCGGGGCATCGGCACGGAGCGGCTGAAACACCTCCTCGACAGTGCAACCGACGCCGACGAGTACCTGACACCCGTCGCAGTGACGCTGGGGGTCGGTACGTCGACAGTGTACAACTGGATCAGCCGCGATAGTGTTCCGGTTTCGGTGTTGATCGAACTGTTCGGCGAGCGAGGGCTGCTCGAGCGGGTTCCCGACGACGTCACACTCGCTGTCAGGCGCGACACCGCCGAGATGAACCGCTATCTCGAAATCGACGAGCCGTTCGCGAGGCTCCTCGGCTACTACGCGGCAGAGGGATTCACTCGCCGTGAACCCGGCGAGTGCTACCAGACGACCATCTGCATCCCGGACCGGTCCGCACGAGACCGGATCATCGAAACGTTCGGACGGGCGCTCTCCGTCGACGCGTACGAGGAGAACCGGTGGAACGTCACCGTCTCGAGTCGCCTCGTCACGGCCCTGTTCGACGACGTCCTCGACGTCGGGTGTGACGCGGCTTCGAAGCGCATCCCCGACGCCGTCTTGTCGGCTTCTTCGGATTCCCTCGCCGCCTTCCTCGCCGGCTACTTCAGTGGTGACGGGAGCGCCTCCGGTGACCGCGTCGAGATTCGAGCCCACACTGTCAGTGACGAACTGAAAGCCGACCTGGTGGCGGCCCTGAAGCGGTTCGGTATCGCGACGAACGTCTACCGGGAGACTCGAACGTACGACAGGGGGGTCATCGCCGAGTTTTACGACGGCACACCCGTGTTCGAATCGTGGGTGGTGAAGGTCACCTCGGAGAACGCTGCACGCTTCGCCGAGCGTATCGGGTTCGACCTCGACCGGAAACAGGACACCCTCACGGACGCGCTGGCGTCGACGGAACTCCGACCGCAGCGCCTCTTCGGTGACGGTGGGAGTACGGACGTCCGGCTCGACGAGGTGACGTCGGTCGAACCGGTCGCCTCCGACGTCGACTTCACCTACAACGTGACCGTCTCCGACACGCACTCGCTCGTCGCGAACGACCTCCACGTCGCGCAGTGCGACGGCGACGAGGACTGCGTCATGCTCCTCATGGACGGTCTGCTGAACTTCTCGAAGGAGTTCCTCCCGGACAAGCGGGGCGGACAGATGGACGCACCCCTCGTGATGTCCTCGCGCATCGACCCCTCCGAAATCGACGACGAGGCGCACAACGTCGACATCGTCCGCGAGTACCCGCGGGAGTTCTACGAGGCCACGCTGGAGATGGCCGACCCCGGGTCGGTCGACATCACCATCGCGGAAGAGACGCTCGACACCGACCACGAGTACCACGGCTTCGAGCACAGCCACGACACCTCGAACATCGCCCTCGGGCCGGACCTCTCGGCGTACAAGACGCTCGGGTCGATGATGGAGAAGATGGACGCCCAGCTCGAACTCGCGCGGAAGCTCCGCGCCGTCGACGAGACGGACGTCGCAGAACGGGTCATCGAGTACCACTTCCTGCCGGACCTCATCGGCAACCTCCGGGCGTTCTCACGGCAGGAGACGCGCTGTCTCGACTGTGGTGAGAAGTACCGACGCGTCCCGCTGACGGGCGACTGCCGCGAGTGCGGCGGCCGGGTGAACCTCACGGTCCACCGTGGGTCGGTGAACAAGTACATGGAGACGGCCATTCGGGTCGCCGACGAGTACGACTGCCGTCCCTACACCAAACAACGCCTGGAAGTGCTCGAGAAGTCGCTCGAATCGGTGTTCGAGAACGACCAAAACAAGCAGTCGGGAATCGCGGACTTCATGTAGTTCGTTCTGGTTCGGATTTCGTGCGAGCGACTCTCGACAGTGGTATGCTACCAACAATCACGGTTTTTGTCGACAGACCTCTAACAGGAACGTATGTCCGAGGACGCAGCGCGCTCCGGGAACGACGCCGACTCCGTCGTCGACGTCGAGATTGGGACGACAGTGTACGACGCCGATGGGAACGAACTCGGGACCGTGCGTGGCCTCGACGACGTCGGGTTCTACGTTCGGTCCACCGCAGGGACCGGTAGAGTTGGCTTCGAGGAAGCACGCGACGCGTTCGGCGTGGGGTACGTCATGTGGCGCTGTTGGGAGTGCGGGGAGATGGGCCAGATCGAGGGTGACCTCCCCGAGGCGTGTCCGGCCTGTGACGCCCCGCGCGAGGAACTGTACTACTGGGCCGAAGACTGAGCGAGAGCCGAAGGTTCCCTCTTCGAAGCAGCCTACTCCGTGCCTCGCGTCGCACCGGTTTCCGTCTCCGTCTCGTCCCACGACGCGAGCGCACCCTCCGCGAGGTGGAAGTCCCGCCCGTCGTGTTCGGTGTAGACGAGGTAGACGTTCGACGCGGCGACGTCCCACTCCTCCGATGTTCGTTCGATAATCGAAGTAGCGAGCGCTCGCCGCTGTTCTTCGCTCCGCCCCGTCCGGATGTCGGCGTCGACGAGCACGACGTCCTCGTCGCTCGCCGCACGTCCCAGCGAGAGGCCCGAGCGGTCACAGACGCGGACGGAGACGCCGACGTGGCCCGTCCCAGTCTCCATCACCGCTGCGAACTCCGCCGCGACCCACTCGGCGAACGTCGCTCGGTCGTCGGGTTCTACCGTCGTCTCGAACCGCAGGTGTGGCATACGGGAGTCGAGACGCCCCGGCGAAAAGAAGCCCCGTCACCGAGACGGTCCATCGCCGCGACGGTCGGTCACTCGAGGTAGCCCAGGTCCCGCAGCCGCGCCTGTGCCTCGTCGTCCATCTCCTCGACCGTCTCGTCGCTCACCTCGTCGTCGAGTGCCTCGGTCCACGCCCCCCCGGCGTGGTCCTCGAAGGCGCTCAGTGCGGCCTCCGTGGCGGCGACGACCCCGTCGTCGGTGGTGAGCGACTCCAGTTCGTCGGGGTCGTGGTCGAGCCGGTACGCTTCGTCGGGGATGCGGTCGATGCGGACGTACTTCGCGTCGGGCCGTCGCGCCGCACGCATCCGCGAGTAGAACCGCGAGTCCGTGGGGAGGGTGATGCCGGCCTCTTCGGCCTTCTCCTCCAGTTGCTTGAGTTCGACCACCGGCCGGGAGTACTCGACGAACGCGTACCCGCCCTCGGGGGCGGCCCGCTGACCGGGGTCCGGGGCCGACGACCGACTGAACTCCCGGTACGACTCGGAGAGCAGCGACCGCGTCCGGTCGCGTGCGACAGCGGTCTCTCCCGCGCTGGCTGGCACGCCGCCCTCCACGTCGAGCGCGTCCAGGACCGTGTGGTAGAGGTCGAGCAGTTCGACCTGGTCGTCTCGCCGTCCGCCGTCGAGTTCCGGGTGTTTGACCATCAGCGGCACGTTGACGAGCGGGTCGTAGAGACAGAACTCGTGCCCGTAGAGGTCGTGCTCCCCGTGGAGTTCGCCGTGGTCCGCACAGACCACGACCATCGTGTCGTCCCACTCGTCCTCTCGCTCGAGGAAGTCGAACAGGCGGGTGAGCTCGGCGTCGATGTGCGCGATTTCGGCGTCGTACAGCCCGCGGATGTCATCGAACTCCTCCGCCGAGATGTCGCGCGCACCCGAGTTGTACTCCTTGGAGTTCTGACACACCTCGCTCGAGTCGACGCCCGGGGCGAACTCCCGTTTGAACTCCTCGGGCGGATGGTACGGGAGGTGGGCGTCCATCAGGTTGACGAACGCGAACCACCCCGCGTCCGACTGCGAGTCGGCGACGAACGACTGGGTCCGGTCGACTACCGCGGGGGTCTTCGAGTCCGCGCCCTCGCCGCCCGCGAGGTACTCGTGAGCGGTGTTGCCGAGGCTGACGAGTTTGTCGGCGACGGCGCGCAGTCGCTCGTTGTCGTTGAGCGTCTGCCACGCCTTCGCGAGGGGCCCCGAGAGGAACTCGCCGGGCATCACCTCGAAGAAGTTGTCCTGGTCGTCGAACCCGTCGGTGAGGCGGGTGTAGGGGGTGATCCACGCGTTCGACGAGTAACAGGCCGTATCGTACCCTTCGCTGGAGAGGGTCTCGGCCAGCGTCGTCGCGCCGTCGAGGTAGGGGTTCTCCTGGTCGGCGCCGTGCTGACTGGGGTACATCCCGGTGAAGAGCGACGCGTGGACTGGGAGGGTCCACGGTGCGGGTGCGACGCACTGTTCGAAGACGGTCGCCTCCTCGGCGAACGCCTCGAGTCCCGGCGTCGTCGGCCGGTCGTAGCCGTACGGCGTCAGGTGGTCCTTCCGGACCGTGTCCATCACCACGAAGAGGACGTTCGTGGGCGCGGTAGCCATAGCCCCGATTTGCGTGTTGACCCGAATAAACCCCTCTGTTCACACTCGCCGACGACTCCGACCGACATTCTCTATCGCGTCATAAGGTTTACGAACCGAACCCCCGGCCCGTCGCTCGTTCCGCGAAACCAGCGCTAGACACGGCTGTGTCTGTCGTTCGCTGGAAGCGACCGACCCCGAACGGTCCGCGAGCTATCCGCTCGTCGTTCGCGGCTCGAAAGAAGAAGCCGACGGCGCGTGACCCGTCAGAACGGGGCCTGCGGACCTTCGTCGGAGTCGGAGTCCTCGGTCGTGTCGCCGGGGAACGAGGGGGACATCCCGCCGCCGTGGCCGCCCTCACCGCCCATGCCGGTGTCCGCGTGGACCACTTCGATTTCGGGAATCTCCTTGACCATGCGGGACTTGATCGCCTGGATGGTCATCGGCGAGATGCCACAGCCCGAACAGGCACCGCCGAGCATGATGGTGACTTCGCCCGACTCACGGTCGAGGTCCTGGATGGCGGCACTCCCGCCGTGCATCTGGATCTGCGGGAAGTTCCGGCGCAGGAAGTTCGACACCCGCTCTTTCAGGTCGTCGTCGGCCTCTTGGGCGTCCGTACTCATGTCTGCGTGTAGGAAACGGCGGTGCTTATGCCTTTGGTTCACCCCCGGGGTGCGAGCCGTTCGGGTACGGTCCTCAGGGGAGTCGTCTCGCGGGCGTCACTCCCCGGCGTCGAGCCCGAATATCCGTCTGAGTTCGGCCCTAATCGCCGCCGTGTAGTCGTCCAGCGCCGCGTGGATCGTCTCTTCGCTCACCGGCACGCCGCTGCCCTCCAGCCGCGCCACCGGGTCGTCCGGGAGCTCGATGCGGAACTCGCCGTCCTCGTAGAACGGCTCCGACTCGTTGAGGACGAACTGGTCGATGGCGTGGACGAGGTCCGAGTCGTACGACTCCCGCATCGTCTCGAACGCGTTCTTGTAGGCCCGCTGGAGTTCGGTGAAGTAGTTCGCGTACTTGTCCTCGAACTTCTCGGGGTCGAACTCGGCCATACCCGGCGTTTTCGGGGCAGGACCAAAAGTCAGCCGATACGTCGACCACGAGCGGTGATTCGAGAGTCTCGTCGCGTCTCGCGGCTGTTCACGCGGACCGTCTCGGTTCGCGCGCGACTCGGTCGTAAACCATATCTCGCGATACGAAACTCGGGGATGAGGGGGTGTCCACGACCCGGTCGCTCCGCCTCAGGACGTGGTGACGACGTGGACGGCCTCGGGTGGGACCGCGAGTCGGACCGTCGACCCTTCCCGTGCGCCGACCCGCTCGACCGTCGACGGGCGCGCCTGTACCGTCAGGTCCCAGCCTTCGCCCGCGACACTCACCCGGTACTCGTCGCCCTCGTTCAGCGCCCGCCGGACCACGCCGGTGAGCGTCGTCGGGGACTCCGCGGGCGCGACGAGACGCAGGCGAGACGGTCGGACGCAGGCCGTGACCCGCTGTTCGCCCGCAACGCGGGCCGTCGTCCGGAACGTCGCGTCGCCGACACGGAGGACGGTCCCGTCTTCGCTAACCTCGACGACGTCCGCCTCGAACACGTTCTCGCTCCCGGTGAACCGGGCGACGAACGCGCTCTCCGGCCGGTTCAGCACCGCCTCCGGGGTGCCGACCTGTTCGACCCGTCCCGCGTGAAGCACCGCGAGTCGGTCCCCGAGAACGGTCGCCGCTCGCTGGTCGTGTGTGACGTAGACCACCGGGATGTCGAGCGAGGCGAAGAGGTCGTGCAACTGGTCGCGGAGACGGCGGCGAATCGGCGTGTCGAGGCTCGACAGCGGTTCGTCCAGCAGCAGGGCGTCGGGGTCTGCCGCCAGGGTGCGCGCGAGCGCGACCCGCTGACGTTCGCCGCCCGAGAGCGCCTCCGGACGGCGCTCCAGCACCGCGCGTATCTCGAGCATCCCGGCGAGTTCGTCGACCCGCTCGCGTCCCGTCGCCGCGTACTCGACGTTCTCCCGGGCGGTCATGTGGGGAAACAGCGCGCCGTCCTGGAACACCACGCCGACCCGCCGGGCTTCGAGTGGTCGCCCGACGAGCGACCGACCGTCGAGGGTTACCTCCCCGCTGTCGGGGCTGACGATTCCCGCAACGAGCGACAACAGCGTCGACTTCCCGCTCCCCGACGGCCCGAGGACCGAGAGGACCTCGTGCCCGACCGAGAGGTCGACCGGGCCGAAGTCGAATCCGGGGTACGACCTGGTGAGGGCGGTGAGTTCGAGCATCGTTCACTCCAAGGGCGACGAGCCGAGGACGTTGATGACGACGAGCGTCGCGACTGCCACGCCGAGGAGGACGACAGCGATGGGGAACGCCTCGTCGAGTCCCAGCGTGGTGAACGAGACCCAGATCTGGACCGGCATCGTCCGGGGGTAGTACGCGAGCATGATGGTCGCACCGAACTCGCCGATGGCGCGAGCGAACGCGAGCGTGATGCCGGCGAGGATGCCCGGCCACGCGATGGGGAGGGTCACGCGGCGGAACGTCGTCCAGCGCGACTTGCCGAGCGAGCGCGAGGCGTACTCGAGGCTCCGGTCGACACTCTCGACGGCCGCCTTCGCGGTGACGACGACGAACGGCGAGGCGACGAACGTCTGTGCGAGGACGATGCCGGCCAGAGAGCGGGTCAACGGGACCCCGGCGGCCGTGGCTGCGCTCCCGAGCGGCGTGTTCGGTCCGACGACGGACAGCAGCACCATCCCGCTGACGATGGGTGGGAGGACGAGCGGCAACACGACGAGTGCCGTGACGAGCGCCGAGAGGCGGCCCTCTGTCCGCGCGAGCCAGTACGCGAGCGGGAGGCCGAACACCGTCGCTAGCGCCGTGCTCACCGTCGAACTGAGGACGGACGTCCGGACTGCAGCCGTGACGTCCGGCGTCGTCAGCCGTTCGAGAACGGTACCCGGCGGCTGTGTCACGACGAGCGAGACGAGCGGGACGAGGTAGTAACACAGGAGCACCGCGCCCAGAAGGAAGGTCAAAGAGAGCCAGTCGAGGCGCCCGGCACCGACCTCAGTTCGCGAGCGTGTCGGGAGCATGTGGCGTGTAGCGTGGGTAGTCGGCGGGGACGCCGAAGCCGAACGACTCCAGATACGGCCCGGAGACGTGCGCCTCGAACACGTCACGGACGACGGGCGACTCGCGCAGCATCGTCGACCCATAGCTGATGGGTCGGCCAGTGACGACGGTTCCGTCCGGGAGTTCGTACCTCGCGCGCGAGTAGTGGTCGGCGAGTCGTGGGTCACTCTGGTCTATCTCCGCCGGGAGTTCGACGTAGTCGTAGCCGCGTTCGACGGCCATGTTCCGGTAGGCCACGGCGGCGTCGATGGCCCCGGTCTCGAAGCCGCTGATGAGTTGGGTCTCCGGATAGACCTGTTCTCGACGGGGAATCGTCTCCCGGAGGTCGACGTCGAGGTCGTAGTACGCCGTCGCGAGTTCCAGCATGAACAGCGTCCGGTAGCCGAGCGGGTCGAGGTCGGGGTCGGTCCGGCCGAGCGCGACGCTCCCGTCGAGGAGTGGTCGGTACCACTCGTCGGCACCGACCGCCGACAGTCGTCTCCCGCCCTCCGTCTCGGGGTTGTACGCGACGACGACGGCGTTCGTCGCGAACTCGGCGTACCACGCCGGCTTCACCCACGCGTCGAACAGTGCCACGTCGGCGAGCGAGACGATGTCGGGCGTCTTCGCACCCTCGGCAACGAGGCGGGCGACCTGTGCCGAGCCGTGCGCTTCGACTTCGAGCCTCGCGTCCACGCTGGGCCGAAGCCCGTTCTCGAGGGCGTTGTTCAGGCTCCCGGCGGCGAGCATCGAGACCGTCTCCGACCCGCCGGACACGCCGGACGCGCCCACGTATCCGGCCCCCCCGAGCGCGACGGCCATCCCGGCCAGGGCGCGCCGACGACTGACCGGGCTCCGTTCCATGTGACGTAGTCACCCGTGGTTGAGAAAAAGGCTTTGAGTAACTGATACTAGTTACACTTTCGCTGCCGTCCGCGCACGACGCGTCAGAGCTGTTCGCCGACGATGCGGTCGGCGTGTTCGAGGAACGCCTCCCGCGCGTCGGCCGGGATGGTCGCCCCCGCGGCGACGTCGTGGCCGCCACCGTCGCCGCCGACTGCCTGCGATGCCTCGCGCATCACGACCGAGAGGTCCAGTCCGCGGCGGACCAGTGCGTGCGACCCGCGTGCGGAGACCTTCAGCTCCTCGTCGCCCGCGTCGGCGAAGGCGAGAATCGGGAGGTCGTGGCGGACGCCGCTGGCTCCGACAGCCATCCCGGCGACGATGCCCACGATGGTCTCGCGGATGCGCGACCCGGCGTCGAACCACTGGACGTGTTCTTCGACGGTGACGCCTTCGGTCTTGACCCACTGGAGCCCCTCCGAGAGGTTCCGACGGTGGGTCCGGAGCAGGTGGCGCGCCCGGTCGAGCGCCGGTCCACGGTCACCGAGACAGACCGCGAGTCCCACGTCCGCCCGCTCGTACCGGGCCGTCGCGTTCAACAGCGTCGAGAACTCGCTCACGTCCCGTAACTCCGTCCCGGGCGTCTCGTCGGTGAGAACGTACGTCGTCCCGACCAGGGAGTTGATGCGGTCGGCGGGGACCCCACGCCCGATGGCGTGTCGCACGAGCGCGTTGACGAGCGTTCGTCGTTCCTCGCCCGTGAGGTCGACCCAGTGGCGCCACTCCCCGTCCGACTTGAGGTCGAGGTCGAGGTCCGAGAGGAACGAGACGGTCCCCGCCTCGTCGTTCGAGATGCCGGGGATGCGCGCCTCGCTCGCGTACTCGAGGAGTTTGGGGAGTGGACGGGTCTGTCGACCGTACAGCAGGAGGTCCGTCTCCTCCGACAGGACCCCCATCTCGACCCCCTCGCGGACGATTCTCTCGTTCGCCCCCGAGAGCCCACCGTCGCCGTCCTGCATGTCGCCGACGGCGCCGACGACGGCCAGCCCCGCCAGGTCACGGTTCGCCTCGCCACCCAGTGCGCGGGCGAGGACGTAGCTCGCGCCTGCCCCCGACAGCTCCGAGGCACCGTCGATGCCTTCGAGCAGGGGGTTGAGGTGGTACTGGGTTTCGGCGTCCGCCGGCTGGTGGTGGTCGGCGACGACGGGTGTGAACTCGTCTTCGAAGTCGGTGATGACGTCGAGCTGTCCGCTGCCGAAGTCGGTGAACAGGACCGTGTCGTAGTCGGTTCGCGCGATGCGCTCGACTGCGGCCCTGTCGAGCTGTTTCTCGAAGGTCGACTCGAAGCGGATGCCCGCCCGCTCGAGCGCCCGCGCGGCGATGGCGGCGCTCGTCAGCCCGTCGGCGTCGATGTGGGAGGCGAGGAGGACGCGGTCGGCCGCGCGGAGCCGGTCCGCACACGCCGTGGCACGCGCCGCGAGTGCAGGGACCGGGTCAGTCGCCGCGCCGTCCGTGTCTACGTCCGCGCTCATGGACTCCTCTTAGCGCCCTCTCTGCTATAAACCTCGGTCTCGCGTCCGCGGGCGAGGGTTCACGTACGAGGACGGACTCACCGCGTGCCGTGCGCTGACAGCCACCGGCGGGCGAGTCGCGACGTGACGGTGCGTCGTCCGCCGGGTTCGACCGCACCGTCCGTTCGCCCTCCGTCCTCGGTCACTCCGTGAACGCCCGCGTGGCCGCCCGACACGCCTCGTCGCGCCGTAGCTGTGACAGCGCCCCGCGGATCCGGTCCCGTGCTCCGCCGTCGGTCGACCGTGCGAACCGCCTGGCGGTCGCAGTCGCTCGCTTCGGCGACCTCCCGATGCGGTCGACATACGCCTCGACGGCCGGTTCGAGGCCCCCGGGCTCGACGACGCGGTTGAGGAGTCCCCACTCGTGAGCCGTCTCCGCGTCGATGGGGTCACCCGTGAGCACCAGCTCCATGAGGCGCTTCCGACCGCAGATGTCCCCGACGCGCTCGACGGCGTACGGCGGGTACGCGCCGATCGTCGTCTCGGGAAGCGCGAGTACCGCGTCGTCGACAGCCACCGCGAGGTCGGCGGCGCAGACGAGCTCGAACCCGCCGCCGTACGCGAGACCGTTGACCGCGGCGACGACGGGCACCGAGAGCCGTTCGATACCCCAGAACGCCTCGTACAGCGCGTCAGCCAGCGCTTCGACCTCGGCGGCCGACTCCGCCTCGTCGATGACGGCGATGTCGTCGCCCGCACAGAAGACGTCCTCGACGCCCGTGAGAACTACCACTCGTGACTCCGCCTCCGCCCGCGCGAGTTCCTCGCCGAGCCGACGCCACCCCTCCAGATGGAGAGCGTTCCGTTTCTCGGGCCGGTCGATGGTCACCCAGCGCGCGTCGCCGCGGGTCTCTGCGCTGATCATGCTCTGACACACGTCGGTCCGCGGCAAGAACGCTCGGGCCACCGACCCGGTGGCGCTCTCTCGCTACTCGTCGGACGGTTCGAACGGTGGTTCCGCACCCTCGGGAACGTTGTCGGGGTGGGCGACGATGTTCTCCCGTCCGATGGGTATCTTCTGAATTGCGCCGTCGTCCGCCATCCGCGAGAGCACCCGGCTGACCTTCGACTTCGACCAGCCCGTCTCGCTCACGACGACCGACTGCCGCACCTGTCCTCCGTGGTCGTCGATTACCTCGTGCACCCGCTGCTCGTCGGTAACCGCCGTCGCGACGGGAGGCGTCTCGCCTTCCGTCTCACCGTCGGTGTGTGCTCTCGGTTCCACGTCGACCCGGGTCGTCCCGTCGTTGGACGAGTCGGTCCACGGCGACCCGCGCGTCCGATAGAACAACACGGCTCCGAGGCCGAGCGCGAGTGAGACGCCGACCAGCGCGCCGACGGCGACGCTCGGTGTGGGCGTGAGCGAACCGACCAGTCCCGAGTCGCCTGTCGGGACGGCCCCTCCGCTCGCGTCCTCGGCGGCGTCGTCGACCCCGTCCCCGTCAGTGTCGGCTCGTGTCGGGTCCGTCCCGAGCTGATTCACTTCACGCCCGTCGGCGAGGCCGTCGCCGTCGGTGTCTGCTCGCGTCGGGTTGGTGTCGTATCGGCGGACCTCCGCCGCGTCGTCGAGGCCGTCACCGTCGGTGTCGGGGTTCGTCGGGTCCGTCTCGTGGACGTTGACCTCCGGCCCGTCGTCGAGGCCGTCACCGTCGGTGTCCACCTCCGTCGGGTCGGTCTGGTACTCGTTCACTTCGGCCCCGTCGTCGAGGCCGTCACCGTCGGTGTCCGTGTCCGTCGGGTTGGTCCCGTGTGTGGTCACCTCGACGCCGTCGTCGAGGCCGTCACCGTCGGTGTCTGGTTTTGTCGGGTTGGTCTGCTGTTTGTTCACCTCGACACCGTCCGCGAGGCCGTCACCGTCGGTGTCGGTGCTCGTCGGGTCCGTCTCGTGGGTGTTCACCTCGGGGCCGTCGGCGAGGCCGTCGCCGTCGGTGTCCATCGCGTTGAACGCCGTCCCGCGCTCGAACTCTTCCCGGTTGGTGAGTCCGTCGTCGTCGACATCGCCCGCCGCCCCGAGCACCCGAACGCCGACCGTCTCGCTCGCCAGCGGTTCGCCGCTCGTGTTGGTGGCGTTCGCGGCCCGCACGGTGACGGTCAGGTCCTGCTCCCCTGTCGCGTTCTCCGGGAAGCGGTCGAGCGTCAGCGTGACGTTCGTGGTCGCGTTCGTCCCATCCACCTGTCGACAGGTGGGCGACCCGGCCGCGTCACCGCCCACGCCGGCACAGACGTCGTACGTGTCCGTCCCCGTCGTGACCGAGGTGGTGACGTTCACCGTACGCCATCCGGCGATCGTCGGCCGTTCTCCGTCCGCCACGACGCCCGGCCCCGATAGCGTGACGCTGTTCACGGCCACAGCGCTGGAGCCGGCGGCGACGGCGCCGCCGGTGAGCGCGAGCACGACGACGACGGCGACGACGACACCGGCAGGGGCGGCGAAACGTGCGCTCATGACTCTGTCGCGACACCTACTCGTACCGGCGGTTTAACGCTTTGTTATTCGTCTACTTAACCTGAGTTTCCGTTCGAAACAGTCGAAACAATCCGGCTCCCACGAACCAACAGTCGGGACGGTCGCCCCGGTTTTTGCACCCGTCGCCCGTCGCAGACGACTGCGACATGACTGACGACAGCTACTCTCGACGGAAGTTCGTAGCCGGCGCAACGACGACACTCGCTGCAGCGATTGCAGGCTGCTCGGGTTCGGGCAGCGACAGTGCCGCGGCGAACGGAACGACAGAGAGTCAGGGCGCAGAAGGCGTCACGGACACGGCCGAGGAAGACCAGGCCGTGACCGAGACGGAGACAGAGACGGAGATGGAGACGGAGACCGAGACGGAGATGGAGACGGAGACCGAGACGGAGATGATGACCGAGACGGACTCGATGGAGAACGAGTCGTTGACCAACGAGACGGATTCGATGGAGAACGAGTCGTTGACCAACGAGACGACGACTAACGAGACGCTGACCAACGAGACGACGACCGAAGACGAGGAGTCGGCGTAACTACCGGTCTCGTACGATTCGCCTCTGACTGACGACGGTCTCGCCGACGTTCACCCTTTTCTGTGACCCACCCCCGACGCCAGTGACCACTCTAGTCGTGGTGCGTCGGTGCCGCCGCCTCGACGACGCGGCACGCCAGTTCCTCGAAGTCGGCCCGGTCGGGGACGACGTCGACGTCGACGCCGTTCGCCACGGCCGTCTCGCGTGTCGGGTCACCGATGGCGCCGACGACGGCGTCGTTCAGTCCGGCGACCGCCTCGTCACGGACGTCGCGGTCGGCCGCCGCTGCGAGGAAGTTCTCGACGGTGAGCGACGAGGTGAAGCAGACCCCCTCCAGGTCGCCACTGGCGGCCATCACCGTCGACTGCCCCGCCCCCTCGGGGAGCGTCAGTC
Organism: Salinigranum sp.; assembly: GCF_041641895.1. Classification (NCBI taxonomy): domain Archaea; kingdom Methanobacteriati; phylum Methanobacteriota; class Halobacteria; order Halobacteriales; family Haloferacaceae; genus Salinigranum; species Salinigranum sp. Next base: position 18,202 of record NZ_JBEPXO010000027.1, read on the forward strand.
GGTAGAGGACCGTCTCTTCGACCGTCGCGCCTGCCGCCCGGAGGCCGTCGAGGAGCACGTCGCTCCCGTGGTCCGACCGCGCGACGGCGACCGTCTCGCCCGCGACGTCGTCGGCGAGGAGGTCGACCAGTCCCGTCGAGGAGTATTTCTCCGGCAGCAGGTCGACCGTCCACCCCGCTGTCCGTGCGGCCTCGGCGGTCGTCGGGCCGATGCAGACGAGCGTCGCCGCCCCCGGCGACCACCCCGACTCCGCGAGGAGTTCGGCCCCGGTCTTGCTCGTGAGCACGACGTACGACGCCGCGTCGGGGACGGCCCCGGTCGGTTCGACGGCCAGCATGGGGTCGGGAACCGGTGTCGCGCCCAGCGAGTCGAGCAGTTCGACCGCGTCGGCGAGTCGCTCGTCGTCGGGACGGAAGACGGCGACCCGGACCTCCCGGGTCATTCGTCCCCTCCGCTCTCGACGGCCGCTCCGTCCTCGGTCTCACCGTCCTCGTAGCCGCTCCGGAGGAAGGTCCGGACCCGGTCGCGCGTCGACGCGACGTCGCCGACGACGGTGATGGCCGGTGGTTCGATTCCGGCCTCGTCGCGGACGTCGACGATGGTGTCGAGCGTCCCCGTCGCCACGTCCATCCCCGGCCACGTGGCCCGTTCGACCAGCGCGACGGGTGTCTCGGGGTCCATGCCCGCCGCCCGGAGTGCGGCGGTGTAGTCGGGGAGCTTTCCGACCCCCATCAGCACGACGAGCGTCCCGCCGGTCGCCGCGAGCGCCGCCCAGTCGACGGCCGACTCCTCCTTCGTCGGGTCCTCGTGACCCGTGACGAACGACACGGAGGAGGCGTGGTCGCGATGAGTCACGGGGATACCCGCAGCCGCCGGCCCGGCGACGGCCGAGGTGATGCCCGGAACGATCTCGAACGGGACGCCCTCGCGCGCGAGGTGTTCCATCTCCTCGCCGCCCCGACCGAAGACGAACGGGTCCCCGCCCTTCAGTCGCACCACGTGCTTGCCCTCGCGGGCGAGTTCGACCAGGCGACGGTTGGTGTACTCCTGCGGCGTCCACTCCCCGCCGGCGCGCTTCCCCACGTCCTCGCGGCGTTCGTCGGGGACGAGCGCGATGATGTCGGGGCCGGGGAGTTTGTCGTGGAGGACGACGTCGGCCTCCTCCAGCAGGCGCCGGGCCTTCACCGTCAGCAGGTCCGGGTCGCCTGGCCCTGACCCGACGAGTGAGACGTGGCCGACGTCGTCCCCGTCTCCCGTCGTGTCGCTCATTCGGCCGCCTCCGTCGCCCGTTCGACGAGTTCCGCCGCGCCGCGGTCACGGAGGTCGGCGGCGAAGTCGGCCGCGGCGGTTCCGTGCTGTTCGACCGGGAGGTCGCGCGACGCCTCGACGAGGTCGCCGTCGGGGCCGAACACCTGGACGGTCGCGTGGACGTACGACCCCTGGAGGACGGCGTGGACGCCGATGGGGGCGATACAGCCCCCGCCGAGTTCCGCGAGGAGCGTCCGCTCGACGGTCGTCTCGACGCGCGTCCGTGGGAAGTCGAGCACCTCGTTGAGCTCTGTGATGTTCTCCGTCGCCGTCACGGCGATGGCTCCCTGTCCGGGGGCCGGGACGAACTCCGTCGTCGACAGTCTCGTGAAGGGGACGTGGTGGTCGAGGCCGCTTCGCTGCAGCCCCGCCTCCGCGAGGACGATGGCGTCGTACTCGACGCTTTCCTCGCGGCTGAGCGCGTTCCGCTCGATTTCGGTCAGCGAGTCGAACCACTCCTCGGGCCGCTGGTCGTACTCCGGTTCGTAGTCGTCGTCGCCGATGTGACCCTTCCGTTCCTTGTCGGCCTCGACGCGCGCCTCGTGCTCCGCCTGAAGTGACGGCGCCAGCACCTTCTCGATTCGCGTGTCGACGTTCCCGCGGAGCGGTTCGACCGTCAGGTCCGGTCGGGCGTGGTGTAGCTGTGCCTGTCGCCGCAGCGACGACGTGCCGACCGTCGCGCCCTCCGGGAGTTCGTTGAGCGTCGCGCCGTCGGGCGTGATCAGGACGTCGTTCGCCGGTGCGCGTTCGAGGACGCCCACGACGACGAGGCCGTCGGGCTGCTCGGTCGGCATGTCCTTCAGCGAGTGGACCGCGGCGTCGACCTCTCCGTCGAGGACGCGCTCGTCGAGCGCGCGGACGAACGCTCCCGTCCTCCCCAGGCGGTGGATGAGTTCGTCGGTGATGCGGTCTCCTTCCGTCTCGACCTCGACGAGTTCGACCTCGTACCGGCGGTCCTCGAGCGCCTCCCGTACGCTCGCCGCCTGTCGGAGGGCGAGGTCCGACCCGCGCGTCGCCAGTCGGAGCGTCCGTGTAGTCATACGCGAAGATGCGCGACCGACGGTGAAAAGCCCACCACTTCGCCGCTCGCCGCCGTCACGCTCTTGTCTGCCCGTCTCGACCAGCCCTCGTGTCCCGCGCACCCTCCCCTCACGTCCGCCGCCGTCCCCTCCGATGACGGCCGACCCGCTCGACCGACTCGCCGGTGCGGTCGGCGAGTTCGTCCGATTCGTCCTGCTCTGGGCCGGCCTCGGCTCGGTGACGAGCCCGCTCCGTCCCGTCCTCTCGGCCGCCACCGGCCAGCGACTCCCGCCGTGGCTCGTCCCGGCCGTCGCCGCGGTCCTCACCAGCGTCGTCTACTGGTCCGTCGGCCGGTTCTCCTGGCGACTGGTCGGCCGCGCGTGGCTCTGCGGCGTCGTCGTCACGGTGGGGTCCGTCGTCGGCTTCGTCTTCCTCCCGCTCGACGACGGTGCCGTGCTCGTCTCCGTCGCGGCCGCAACCGGCTGGTGGCTCCTCTCGGTCGGCGTCGGTGTCGCGCTCACGTCGCCGACGCTGTGGCGGGCGTTCCGCGCCCGGGTTCTCCTCCGGTCGCGCTCGTAGCGCGCCCGGGTTCTCCTCACGGGGTGCCGAGTTCCTCGTGCCGCCTGTAGAGGTAGTACAGCGCGAGCGGGACGCTCACCACGAAGTTCGTCACGAGGACGGCGACGACGGCGAGCAGCCCCCAGAGGACGGGGTCCGGCGCCCACTCTCGACCCTCTCGTTCGACCGCCCGGGCGTCGACGTACATCGCGACGGGAAACGCGAACGCGATTGCGACGCCGACGAGACCGAACAGTGCGGCGACGCCACCCAGGAGGACGAACGTCGAGAGACTCGCCAGTCCGCCGAACCCCACCACGTCGAGCAGGCCCGCGAAGACGAACAGGCCGGCGGCGACTGCCCCTCCGACGAGGGTAACGACGAAGTACAGCGGCACCGCGGCGATCCAGTACCACCACTTCGAGTCGACGCTCGCCTCGGGGAGCAGGTCGTCGAGCGTCCGCCGGAGGCTCTCGCTCGTCGTCTCGGAGGCGTCTGCGGACCCCTCCGACGGGGTGACCGTCCCGCCGCCCCGACCGGATTCGGTTCTCTCGTCGCCGTTCGCGGCGTCGGTCCCCGTGGGCGGGTCGAACTCGACCGACGACGGTTCGTCGACGTCGTCTCGGTCACCGTCTTCGTCGCGTGGAGGGCTCATGTGGGGTCGGAGGGCGTCCGTGAACTCAACTCTCTCGGTCGGGTCGTCCCGTACAGCACGACCACCCACTCCGATTCCGTGACGGACGCGTCGGTCGACGGGCCCCGCCGACGGCCGTAGATCACGAGTGCGCCCCCACAGACTGGGCGTTCAGTCGCCCGATGACGACACGACCGTCTCGACGTCGCTCGCCCCCGCACGGCGGACGACGGCGTGCAGTGGGTCGGTACACCCCGCGAGGTTGTCCGAATCCCCGTCGAGCACGAGGAGGTCCGCGGCTCGACCGGGTTCGACGACACCGGCGTTCCGGTCGATGACCTCGCACCCGGCCGTCGTCGCCATCCGGAGCACCTCCCGGGACGTCACGTCGAAGGACTTGGCGGTGTACGCCATCTCCCGGAACATCGACGGCGCGTTGAGCATGACGTTGTCCGTCCCGAGGGCAACGGTCGTGTGGTCGAGTAGGTCCCGGAGCGGTGGCCGACCCACGCCGAGCACGAGGTTCGCCCGCGGACACACCGCGATGGGTATCTCGCCCTCGGCGACGCGGGCCAGATGTTCCGGTCCGGCGTGGACCATGTGGACGAGGAGGTCCGGCTCCAGGTCGAGCGCGGGGTGGATGTCGTCGGCGTTCGGTTCGCCGGCGTGGATGGCGAACGGGACGTCTGCCTCGCGGGCCGCAGCGCGCCGTTCGGTAAAATCGTCGTCGGCCGCGCCGCTCGCGCCGAAGCCGTCGGCCACCTCGAGCACCGACGGGTCGTCGCTCCCGAAGACGAACGCGTCGATGGACTGCCCCCGTGCGGCCTCGCGGAGCGCGCGGGCGCCCTCGACGCCCGACTCGCGGAAGTCGAGGAACGCGGTGGTCCCCGTCCCTTCCATGAACCGCAGGGTCCGACGAATCGCGGTCACGAGCTCTGTCCTGCTCGCGGCCGCCAGCCGTCGGTGTTTCAGACTGTCCGGCGGCGCGACGGCCTCGTCGAGAGAGAGACCGACCGCCGCCTCCTTCGCGACCGAGTCCCCGATGTGGGTGTGGGCGTTGACGAACGCCGGGAGGACGATGTCCGTCGACGTCGTGTCGGTTCGCTCGACGGCCTCGATGCGGCCGTCCTCCACGACGACGCGGCCGCGAATCGGCTCGAACGACTCCCCGGCGAGTATCGTTCCCTCGAACTGCTCCATGCCGAGTCACACGCGCCTGTACCGATATAGGTTCTCGTCACACGGCCCGGAGCGGTCCGACCTCGGAACGCGGTCGGACGGTGCGTCCCGGGAGACGGCCGATCAGAGCGCCTCCTTGTACGCTTCGAGCGTCGCCTCGACGTCCTCCTCGGTGTGGGCGTAGGAGACGAACTGCGACTCGAACTGGTTGGCCGTGAGGAACATGCCCTGGTCCTTCATCTCCTGCCAGAAGACGCGCTCCCAGCGTTCGGTCTCGGCGTCGGCGACGTCGTGACCGGTCTTCGGGCAGTGGTCGAACCGCGGGCAGTCGGTCCGCTGCTCACAGCCGCTGGAACACTGGTCGCCGAGGCTGCTAGGTGCCCGCCTGGTGAAGACAGTCTTGAACATCGAGTCGGTGCCGACGACGGTGTACTCCGGCGCGCGCTCCTCGCAGATGTCGGTGATGCCCGCCCGGAGCGTCTCCCCGAGTTCGTCGACGTGGTCGTACACGTCGTTCTCGGCGGCGTAGGTGAGGTACGCGTGGCCCGCCGCCATCGTCACCGGGTGGCCGGAGAAGGTGCCGGACTGGAAGACGTCGCCGGACGGGGTGAACGACTCGAGTATCTCCGCCTTGCCGCCGATGGCGCCGACGGGGAACCCACCGCCGATGATCTTCCCGAACGTCGTCACGTCGGGCGTGACGCCGAGTTTCGACTGCGCACAGCCGAGGCCGCCGACCCGGAAGCCGGTGATGACCTCGTCGAACACGAGGAGGGAGCCGTGGTCGTCACACAGTTCGCGCAGGGTCTCGTGGTAGCCCTCGACTGGTTGGACGATGCCGTAGTTCCCGAGGATTGGCTCGACTAGGACGCCCGCGATGTCGTGACCGTGTTCTTCGAACACGTCCTCGACCGTCTCCTCGTCGTTGAACGGCACCGGGATGGTGTGCTCGGCGAACGACTCGGGGATTCCTGCGGTGGAGGGGCGGGGGTTCTCGGGGCCGCCCTCGACGAGCGTCGACTCCTGTGCGCCGTGGTAGCCGCCCTGCATGACGACGATTTTGTCCCGCCCGGTGTAGCCGCGGGCGAGTCGGACGGCGGAGACTGTGGCTTCGGTGCCGGAGTTGACGAACCGGATCATCTCCACCGAGGGGACGTGGCGAGCGACGAACTCCGCGTGGTCGACCTCGATCTCCGTGGGCGCGCCGTACATCGGGCCCTCGGAGGCGTACGACTGGACGGCCGCGCGGACGGGGTCGGGCATGTCGTGGCCGTACAGCAGCGGGCCGTACCCCATCACGTAGTCGATGTAGCGGTTGCCGTCGGCGTCGACGACGTGGGCGCCGTCGCCGCGCTCGACGAAGAACGGGTACGGACGGGTCGCACGGACGGAGGAGTTGACGCCGCCGGGCATCACGGAGAGCGCCCGGTCGTACAGGGCGCGGGAGCGGTCGTGGTTCATGGGTCACCACCGGAGCGAGCGTAGTTCATGACCCCGCTTGGGTTGGCCCTGACTTGGTAGTGTCGCCACTGTCGGGCAGCGTGTCGAAAGATGTCGAGAACGGAGTCGGGTCGGCCGTCGCCTCAGACCGCTTCGGGACCGCGCTTCCCGGTACGAATCTGGACGGCGTCGGAGACGGGCAGGACGAATATCTTCCCGTCGCCCTTCTCGCCGGTGTTGGCGGCGTCGCTGATGGCGTCGATGACGTCGTCGGCCGGGACGTCGGCGACGACGCACTCGACCTTCACCTTCTGGTGGAGGTCGACGGTGTACTCCTCGCCGCGCCACTGGCCCTTCTTCGCCGGCTGTGAGCCGCGGCCCGAGACGTTCGTGACCGTCAGCGACGGTGCGCCGACCTCCGCGAGCGCCTTCTTCACCTCGCCGAGTTTCTCGGGACGAATCATCGCGACGACCATCTCGATTTCGCTGTCTGTCATTCTTCGGAGCCTCCGTCCGTCCGGACGACGTCGTCCGACTCAAAGCTGATGCCGCCGTCGGCGGCGACGTCGGGCTTGCCGAACTCGGGGTAGGTGTCGACGCCGTGTTCGGAGGTGTCGAGGCCGGCCCGCTCGTGTTCGGGGGTGACGCGCGCCTGGCCGATGGCCTTCAGGACGGTGAACACCGTCGCCGTCGCGGCGAACGTCCACAGCGCGATGACGGCCACGCCGACGACCTGGTTCACCAGCGAGCCGACGGTGAACCCGTCGACGCTGAAGAACGGGAACAGCACCGCACCGAGCACCCCGGCGGAGCCGTGGACCGGGAACACCGCACAGACGTCGTCGATTTTGAGGCGCTTCTCGACGAACTCGAAGACGATGGGCAGCTGTGCGCCGGCCAGCAGGCCGATGACGAGCGCGCCCGGCCAGACGACGGCGTCGGTCACCGAGGTGATGCCGACGAGGCCCGCGAGGAGACCGTTGGCGACGTAGAGCGTGTCGACCTTGCCGGTCTTCACGACCGAGAGCGCGGCGGCGCCGATGGCGCCCGCGCCCATCGCGAGCGTCGTGGTGAGCGCGACGCGACCCACGTAGCTGAACGAGCCGAGGGTGACGCTGCCGTCGTCCGCCATGGCGAGCGGCGCGGCGGCGGTGCCGACGTTGAAGCCGTACCAGCCGAACGCCAGTACCAGGGTGCCGAGCACGGCGAAGGTCAGCGAGTGGCCGGGGATGACGTTCACCGAGCCGTCCTCGTTGAAGCGGTCCATGCGCGGGCCGATGATCCACGCCGCGGTGAGGCCGGCGATGCCGCCCATGCCGTGGACGATCATGCCGCCCGCGAAGTCGTGGAAGTTCGAGAGGAAGCCGCCGGCCCAGGTAAAGCCGACGACGACCGGGTAGATGACGGCGGCGAGCGCGATGGTGTACGCGACGTACGCGCGGAGTTTCGCGCGGCCCGCGACGGCCCCGGAGACGATGGTCGCGGCGGTCATCGCGAACACCGCGCCGAAGAGCCAGCCGACCCACGCCGTGGACTCACCGGGGTACCAGATGTCCGTGAACGCGCCGCCGACCGAGTACGAGCCACCGCCGGTGGCACCACCGACGATAGTCGAGATGGCGGCACCGACGAGGAAGAAGGTGATCACGCCCACCGACCAGGTGAGCAGGTTCTTCGTCAACTGGTTCGCAACGTTCTTCGAGCGCACCTGCCCGGCTTCGAGCATGGCGAAGCCGGCGTGCATGAAGAAGATGAGGAACGTGACGGTGAGGACCCACACGAGGTTCACCGCCTCGACGATGGCTGCGAGGTCCGACTGCATCAGGACGTTCACGTTCATTGGGACGATACCTCCGCGGGTGGTGCGTCGATCGTAAGGCTTGGACAATTGGTCATGATTTTCCAATATTTCCGCGGATTTGTACCGCGGAACACGAGAGTACGTATCTACATCCGAGTATATAATGATTGGTCTTTACAAACGCGGAAATACGGTGGCCTTAATGGTCATCCGTCTAATCTGAAATCAGATATATGGTATATAAGGTCGTATCTATGAGCTTTCGATCACAAATGTTGCCACGGAACTGGACGTACGTCGACCCTCTTCGCGGCGGCGTCGAAGGACACGAGCCGTCGCGCGAGCGGCGCGCGCGCCGACAGCGGACGGACGACGCTCCGCAGTCGGTGTCGGTGAAGAAATCGTCGTCGACGGGTGCGGGTGACTGGCCCGCTCAGACGGCTTCCGTGCCGGCCGTCCCGGTGCGAATCTGGACGGCGTCGGAGACGGGCAGGACGAATATCTTCCCGTCGCCCTTCTCGCCGGTGTGGGCCGCGTCGGCGATGGCCTTGACCACGTCGTCGGCGGGGATGTCCGCGACGACGCACTCGACTTTCACCTTCTGGTGGAGGTCGACGGTGTACTCCTCGCCGCGCCACTGGCCCTTCTTCGCCGGCTGAGAGCCGCGACCCGAGACGTTCGTGACCGTCAGCGAGGGCGCTCCCGCCTCCGCGAGCGCCTTCTTCACCTCGCCCAGTCTGTCGGGGCGGACGACGGCGACGACCATCTCGATGTCCGAGTCGCTCATTCGTGCTCACCTCCGTCGGTGCGGACGCCCCCGTCGGCGGTCACGGTCGGCCGCTCGGACGACGACTGGTTGGGGACGAACTCGGGGTAGACCGACACGCCGTGTTCGCTCTCGTCGAGGCCGAGTTCCTCCTCCTCCTCCGAGACGCGGAGGCCGAAGAGGGCGCCGGCGACGCTGAACGCGACGATGGTCGCCAGCACGGTCCAGGTGCCGATGACGAGCACGCCGACGACCTGCATGACGAGCTGGTTCACGCCGAGGAACGTGTAGCCGCCGGACGCGGTGACACCGAACACCGGGATGAGTGCGGTCCCGATGGCACCCGCGCTCCCGTGGACGACGAAGACGCCGCAGACGTCGTCGATCTTCAGCGAGTCGACGACCCAGCGGAACGTCGGCAGCACGAGCGCGCCGGCGATGGCGCCGAGGATGACGCCGCCCCACCACGTGACGTGCGGGACCGCGCCGGTGACTGCGACCAGTCCCGCGAGGAGTCCGTTCGCCGCCCACAGCGGGTCGGGCTTGCCCTGCCAGGCCGCGGAGACGATCATCGCGGCCACGCCGCCGGCCGCCATGCCCAGCGTCGTGTTCAGCACGACCTGACCGAGCGCGCCGCCCATGAACGTGAGCGTCCCGTCGTTGGCGGAGAGGACCGTCGCCTGCGTGCCGACGTTGAAGCCGTACCAGCCGAACGCGAGGAACAGCGTCCCAAGCACCGCGAGCAGCATGGAGTGACCGGGAATCGGCGTGGAGTTGCCGTTCTCGTCGAACCGGCCCTGACGCGGGCCGACCATCTTCGCGCCCACGAGGCCGGCGATGCCACCGACCATGTGGACGACCGTCGCACCCGCGAAGTCGAGGTAGCCTGTCCCGAGCGCCTGCCCGACGTAGCCGCTCCCCGAGAGGAGGCCGCCGGCCCACGTCATCCCGGTCACGACGGGGTAGATGAACGCCGTCATCGCCGCCGCGACGAAGACGTACGCCGAGAAGTTCATGCGCCCGGCGACGGCCCCGGAGACGATGGTCGCGGCGGTCATCGCGAACACCGCGCCGAAGAACCAGCCGATGTACGCCGTCGGGTCGTTGATGTACGCGAACGCGCTCCCGACGTCGAGTGCCGTGCCGGGTGCAGTCAGCATCCCCACGATGGAGCTGACGCCGGCCCCGATGGCGAAGAACACGAGGACTCCGAGCGTCCAGTCGGTCATGTTCTTCATCAGGACGTTCCCGACGTTCTTCGCGCGGACCTGTCCCGCTTCGAGCAGCGCGAACCCCGGCTGCATGAAGAAGATGAGGAAACAGACCACGAGGATCCAGACGTTGTTGACGCCGTTGGCGATGGCGCCCGCGTCGAGCTGGAGGAGCAGGTCGACGGTCACGCCCGTTCACCTCCTGGACGAACGTCTATTTCTGGTCCGATACACAGTGGATTGGACATCTGCATCACGCCTCATCGTCATGAACAGGGAATACATAAATCATAGTGTTGACAAACGTCCATTCATTCTCCGATTAATATACGAACGTCTAATATGGGGAACAATAATATGTGTATAAGGTCCGGATTCGTTGCGAACGAACGCAAATGTTGCACGAGAATCTGGACGTTCATCGACGCGCTCTCCCGTCCGACGGGACGCTGTGCGCGCCCGCGCCGCCACCCCTCGCTGGACGAGTGTGGGAGACCGCTCAGAGGTGGTCGGCGACGTCCTCGGCGAAGTAGGTCAGGATGAGGTCCGCGCCCGCTCGCTTGATAGAGAGGAGCGACTCGAGGGCCGTCTCCTCTAGCGAGAGCCACCCCTTCTCGGCGGCGGCGTGCAGCATCGCGTACTCTCCGGAGACGTTGTACGCCGCCACCGGGTGGTCGAACTCCGTCCTGACGCGGTGGACGACGTCGAGGTAGGGCAGAGCGGGCTTCACCATCAGCACGTCTGCACCCTGCTCGACGTCCAGTCTGACCTCTCTGAGCGCCTCCCGGGCGTTCGCGGGGTCCATCTGGTAGTGGCGGCGGTCACCGAACGCCGGTGCGCCGTCCGCCGCGTCGCGGAACGGCCCGTAGAAGGCCGACTCGTACTTCGCAGCGTACGACATGACCGCGACGTCCTGGTGCCCCGCCGCGTCGAGCGCTTCGCGAATCGTGCCGACCATCCCGTCCATCATCCCGCTCGGCGCGACCATGTCCGCGCCGGCCGCGGCGTGTGACCGGGCGGTGCGTGCGAGCAGTTCCAGGGTCGCGTCGTTGTCGACGGTCAGGTTCCCCTCTTCGCGTGCGTGAGGCTCCAGTAGCCCACAGTGACCGTGGTCGGTGTACTCGCACAGGCAGACGTCCGTGACGACGTACGCGTCCGTCTCGCGAGTGATGCGCCGCGTGGCCTCCTGAACCACGCCGTCCTCGGCCCACGCCCGTGACCCCTCGGGGTCTTTCGATTCGGGGATGCCGAACAGCATCACCGCCCGCACGCCGGTGTCTCGTACCTCCTGGACCCGCGCGACCACCTCGTCCACCGGGACACGCTCGTGTCCCGGCATCGACTCGATGGGGACGCGCTCGTCGGCGGTGGCGTCGACGAAGACCGGTGCCATGAGGTCCGTGGCTTCCACGCTCGTCTCGGAGACGAGCGGCCGGACGCCGTCCGTCCGGAGCCGTCGCGGGCGGTCGGTGAGGTTCATGCGCGTGGGTTAGACGGTGCGTGTCAAAGACGCATCGTTCCGCGCCGCCCCGTTCCTCCCGTCGTGTCGTAGACTCGCTCCCCGCTCGTCCCTAACGCGCCCGTCCTCACCTCTCCCGTCCGTTCTCGCTCTCGCATCCGCGACCCGGACCACAACGGATTTGACCGTCGCCACTGTGAGCACCGGACGATGGAACTCATCTCGCCCCCGGTGTTCGCCCAGTTCGTCGGCGAGATGCCCCCGACCCTCCGTGCGCTCCTCGACTCGGAGTGGGCGCTCGTCGCGCTGTTCGGCGTGTTCGTCCTCGAGGGAGCGATGCTGATGTACTTCATGCCGAGCGAACTCATCGTCCCCGGCTCCATCGTCCTCCTCGGCGCCGACGCGCTGCTCCCCGTACTGGCAGTCGCCGTCCTCGGCGCGACGCTCGGGCAGTACGCGCTGTTTCTCGCCGCAAAGCGCGGCGGCCGGGCGTACCTCGAGGAGAAGCGCTGGTTCCGTATCTCCCCCGAACGGCTGGACCGCTTCGACCGCTGGTTCGACCGCTGGGGCCCCGTCGCGGTGCCGGTGAGCAACGCGCTGCTGTTCACCCGTGGTATGCTCACCGTCCCGGCGGGGTTCGCCGAGATGGACGACCGACAGTTCGTCGTCTACTCCGCTGCTGGTACCCTGGTCTTCGAGTCGGTACTGGCCGCACTCTACTTCGCCGGGTCGTCACTCCTGTTCTGAACGGGTGTACGAACCGAAACGCTCCTTGCACGCGCCCGCCCACGTGTGAGTCGATGCCTCCCTCTCACGTGCTCGTCCCGCTCGACGGCTCTCCCCTGGCGGACCAGGCGCTGGTCCACGCGCTGGAGACGTTCGACTGTCGGACGACCGTGTTGAACGTGGTTCAGCCGCTCGACTCGGGGATGAGCGAGGGGGGCGTACTCACCCCCGACGACGAGCGACTGGCCGACGCGCGTGACCGCGCGGAGACGCTCGTCGCCCGCGCCGAGCAGCGGGCGACCGAACTCGACGGCGTGGTCGAGACGGCAGTCGAGACGGGTGACCCGGCCGAGACCATCCTCGCGTACGTCGAGGCGCACGACGTCGACCACGTCGTCATGGGCGGCCACGGCGGGACGAAGAGCGACCTCGCGCGCCGACTGCTCGGAACCGTCGCCACCGTCGTCGTGGGTGAGGCCCCCGTGACGGTGACGGTCGTCCGCTGACCCGGCTCAGCCGCCGAGCGCGACGGCGAAGGCGCGGTAGAGGCCGAACCCCACAGCCACGGACGTGACGAGCGTCAGGACCCAGAAGAGGAGCGTCACGCCGATCTTCCGGCGCGAGACGCCCGCCGATCCGCCGGCGAGGCCGCCGCCGATGACGCCCGAGATGATGATGTTGTTGAACGAGATGGGGATGCCGAGCGCGATGGCGGCCTGCGCGATGATGAAACCCGGGACGAGGGCCGCGATGGAGCGCCGCACCCCGAGCTGGGCGTACTCGCGGGAAGTCGCCTGGAGGAGTCGCGGTGCACCCATCCACGCCCCGCCGAGGATTCCGGTCGCGCCCACCGCCAACAGGGCGATGCCCGGGAGGCCGAGTTCGGCCCGGTAGAGGTTCTCGAGGGGGCCGGTCGCCAGTCCCACCTGACTCCCCCCGCTGGAGAACGCGACGACGCTCCCCAGGAGGACCAGAAAGGTCCGGACGCCGCGGTCGACCGACTCCTGCGTGCGGCGCTGGATGAACCGGAAGCTCAGGGCCGCGGCGACGAGCGTCACCACGAGGACGTCGAGTTCCACGCCCAGCACCGGGGGCGTCTCGACGGCGCTCCCGACGAACGCCGCGAGCGACCCCTGGTCACCCCCGGCGGGGTCCGGGATGACACTCAGCCGGACGTTGGCGACGATTCCGCCAACGACGGCCGCCAGAAGCGGTACCCCGACCGTCTCGGGGATGTCGTCCCGCCGGAGGACGGTCGCCGTGAGGTACGCCAGCCCGCCCGACACTGGCGGGACGAGTATCCAGAACGTCGCGATGCGCCGGTAGGTGTCGAACGCGGGCGTCCCACCCAGCGACAGCCCGACGCCGACCATCGCGCCCGTCGTGGCGAACGCGGCGGGGACCGGGTAGCCGGTGTAGACACCGAACGCCATGAACGCCGTCGCGGTCAGCAGTCCCGCCGTCGCCGCGAGCGACGTGATGGCGACGCCGTCTATCAACCCGGCGCCGACCGTCTCGGAGATGCTCCCCCCCTGTGCGAGCGCCCCGAGCGCCGCCAGGATGCCGATGAGGAAGGCGGCACGCATCGTCGAGATGGCGTTGGCGCCGATGGCGGGCGCGAAGGGCGGTGAGTTGCTGTTCGCCCCGAGGGCCCACGCCGTTGCCAGCCCCGTCACCGTCGCGAGCACGACCAGCACCCAGAAGGTGACGCTCATCACGGCTGCCCACGCTCCATCGGCTGTCGACGTGTGCTCCGCCCGGTCCGGTCACGGCGCTGGCCGTCGTCGTCGTTCCCGCCCGACCGGCAGCGGACGCCACTTCCGGTCTCCATTGACGCGGTAACTCATCGGCCGAGGGATAAGCGTTCCGTCGGACGTGTCGACGAGAAGAGTGGGGCCGCTACTCGGTGCGGTCGATGTCGAGTTGCTCCCGGAGGGCCGAGAGCTCCTCTGACTCCGCGAGCGTCTCAAGCCGCTCGTGGAAGTGTGTGTCGCAGAGGCCGACCTTCACCCCGTCCTTCTCGGCGGCGTACGCGGCCTCCCGGTCGCAGTAGTGACAGCGCATAGTTGCACTCCGAACCCCGGCGGGATAAGCCTGCCTTCTCCGGCACGCTTGGTGGGTCCGCGGGCGCGTCGTCCGGGCCCCGCGTCGGTCACGAGTCGCCGTCGATGCGCGCGAGGAACGACCCCGCCTCCTCGCCGGAGAGCCCTGCTCGGCCGAGCGTCCGGTCGTGGGCGTCGCTCCCCCCCGTCCGGAGGAGGTCGGCCTCGCGGACGACACGTTCGACTCGCGCCGCGTCCACCGGGCGTCCGTACGCGTAGTAGCGCTCCACCGCGCCCAAGTCGCGGGCGAGGTCGAGCGCCCGGTCGAGGTTCCGGTATCTGAACGGGTGGGCCAGCGAGACGACGGCGCAGGCGTCGTGGAGGAGCGCGGCCCCCGTCTCGAACGTCGGGAGGTCGCGGGCGCGGTAACAGGCGCAGTCGCTCCCGATGAGGTGGTCGAACGCTCCCTGGTAGTCGTACGGCGCGTCGCTCCGCTCGACCGCCCGCGCGATGTGCGGCCGGCCGACGCCTTCGGCGGGGTCGATGGCGAGCGTGACGTCCAGTTCGTCCTCGACGCAGTCGACGATGGCGCGGGCCCGTTCGATGCGGTCCCGCTGGAGCCGGTCCAACTCGCGCTCGAGCGCCCCGTCGTCGCGGACCGCGTAGCCGAGAAGGTCGACGCGGAGGTCACCGGCGTCGACCCGGAGTTCCACGCCCCGGACGAGTCGGACGTCCTCGGTGACGGTCACGGGCGCGTTGAGGCCGGGGTGGACCCGGTCGTGGTCGGTGATGGCCACGGTGTCGACACCGGCCCGCCGTGCCGCCGCCGGCACCTCGTCGAGGGTCAGCGTCCCGTCCGACGCCGTCGTGTGGACGTGGAGGTCGGCGTCGACCTCTCCGGGCCCCTCGGTACGCGTCATACCCGGCCGTGAGGTGCCACGACGCAAAGCGCTTGTGTCGGCCTCGCATAATCTCGTCCCCGACGGGGGGTGAGAGAAACTACGTCATGACAGTCCATGGCATTTTAACACTCAAAGGGGCTTGCAAGCGACTAAGGTCGTACATGGAAAACCATTATAGTTGTGCGGCAGTTCGGGATGAATGTAATGCGCCTGAACGGCACCCAAGAGGCAATCGACGCGGCCGAGTACCCGCTCAGCAGTGAGGAGTTCATCACACAGCACGGCGACCACACCATCGAACTCGCCAACGGGACGGAGACGGTCGCCGACGTACTCGGTCGACTGGGTCCGGAGACCTTCGCGTCCGCCGAGGACGTCACCACCTCCCTCTACTCTGCGGTCTCGCACAAGGGCATCGGCCGACGCTTCTACAGCGACCGCGACGTGTACACCATCGGCGAGGACGGCCCGACCCCCGAATCGTTCTGAGACGACACTCGTCCTGACTCTTCTGGACCCGGGGCCGCTCCCCGGTTTCGACCACCGACCGCGGAGCTACGGGACCGCCGCTCCCTCCGTGGGCGTTTTCGCCCAGCGATGAACGGTCAGAACGGCAGGTCGAGCGGGGCGCTCCCCTTCGTGTAGCCGTCGACGCGGCCGTCGGGTCGCACCCGGAAGACGACGGCCGGCCGATGTCTGACCTCCGGCCGCTCCCCGCGGACCGCGTGCCAGTCGTCGTCCGGGAACGAGGAACAGTCGACGAACAGCACCGCACCTCCGGCGTGTTTCTCCAGCTGGCCGTCGGTCTTCGTCTGCGCCGTGTCGCGGACCGCGGTAACCGGGCTGTTCGCCGTGCGCCGACTGGGCGGGAGCGGGCGCGTCACCTCGACGAGCGTCACCGTCTCTCGCTTCTCGACCCGGAAGTCGAGCGAGTGACCCGTCGTCACCTCCGCTTCTGGTTCGAGGGCGTAGCCGGCGTCGTGGAGGAGTTTTGCGGCGTTGAACTCCCCCATCGCCGCGGTCATCCGGACCAGGTCGAGCGACCTCGACGTGCCGAGTTTCCCCGCCATCAGCTCCCGGTACGGGTCCAGCACGCCGGTCGACAGGAACGACTCGTAATACTCCAGCGCCGCCTCGGCGGTGGCGTCGGGGAAGCCCGCCGCGTGCTCGGAGAAGAACTGTCGTGTCGTCTCCCGGCCGTCTTTCGAGCAGAACACGGGGAGGAAGAACCACGACAGGTGGTCGTACGGCTCCAGCCACGGCGACTGGTCGTGCAGTTCGGCGAGGAGTTCCCGCTCCACCCACTCGGTGACGTCTCCGGGCGCTTCCTCCAGCGCGATCTTGTCCGTCCGCCACAGCGCCGAGGGGGTCTCGGTGTTGCCGACCCAGTAGGCCTCGTCGCCGGTCCAGGCGAACAGCGCCGTGTCGCCGTTGTCCATGTCGAACCGCCGGGCGTCGTAACCGTCGGGGTGGCGGTACCACGGGTGCGACATCGTCGCACCCAGGTTCCCGTCGAGGTCGGCGAGGATGTCGCGCTGGACCCGGTCGAGTGTCCAGCGACCGGGGGCGTGTCGGAAGCGGAGCGGTCGTGCCACGAGAGTGACTACTCGACCGGGACGGTTATGCGTTCCGTGCTACGGGTCCGCCCGAACCGTTCGCCGACACCGCAATCTTCATTATCGTTTCGAATGGTCACCGGAACCTATATATTGGCAACTTTCCAAGACAAAACGTACCATGTCAATGGGTGCCTATGACGAGGACGAACACGAGCGACGTGAACAGAAGACCTCGCAGGTCGACGCCGCCTTCGACGACGAGCGAGTTGTGTATCAGGGGACCCTCGAGTACGACTCCGGCGAGTCCACAGAGGCACTTCTCGACCAGTTCAAGCGCATCAAAGAGCAGTAACGCGACCGTTCCTCACTCGGTTCCGACCGTCAGCAGCGCGACTGTCGAGACGCCGGTCACCGCGACGACGTGTCCCGCCACGGCCGCGAAGAGGACTGGCTCGCCCGTGAGGAACGGCAGGAGCACCACCTGGGTCAGGCCGAACGCGACGTTCGTCGCGTCGGTCCGCCGGAGCGCCGCCCCCGTCTCGGCGTCGAACGTGTACCGGTAAGAGCGCCAGGCGGCGACCACCGCCGCCCACCACGATGTCCCGATGCGATAGCAGAGGTCCCAGAGGACGAGCAGCATCAGGTAGACGACGACGACCGGTGGCTCCGGTCCGAACAGCACCGTCAGGAGCGTCGGCTCGCCCGTCCGGGGGGCGAAGACGAACAGGTGGGTGACGAGCGCGACGAACGCCAGCACGCCCAGCACCACCTCGACACCCGACGCGAACAGGAAGCGGCTGTACGTGGGCGGCAGGTCCAGCCGTCGGGTGGCGGCGCTGAACCGCAGCATGAGCACGCTCCCCACCGCCGCGACGCCGATGGCGGCCGTCCCCGCCGGCACGACGGACCAGAGGTCGTACACCCACGCGAGGACGAACAGGCTGACTTGGAAGATGGCCACCTGGAGGGCGACGGCGGCCGTCCCCGACAGCGACGCCCCCGGCAGGGCCCCGACGATGCTCTCGTACACCCACGTCTCGCCGTACTGCGGGCCGTCTTCGTTCGCGACTGTCATCGCCTCACGATGGTCGTCACTGTGGTTCCGTCCCGACTGCCCGGTCCGGTTCGACTGGCGTGCGCACCTCGATGGACACCGTCTCCTCGTCGGCATCGCGGCCGAGCGCCCGAGCGACCGCCACGTCGAACGGCGTCAGGTCGACGTCGACCAGCCCGCGGATGCGGGTGTCGGTCACCACGACGGGGTTCTTCAGCCCCTCGATGAGCGGTCGTGCGACCGACCGCGGGACGTCGGTCACGAGGTCGAGCCAGTACGCCGACAGGCGCGGCGTCAGCACGGGCACCGAGACGATGCGTGGCTCCCGGCCCAGTTGCCGGCCCGTCCGGCGCATGATCTCGCGGTAGGTGAGCACCTCCGGCCCGCCGACCTCGTACGTCCCGCCCACCGTCTCCTCCACGTCGAGCACGCCGACGAGGTAGGCGACGACGTCGTCGATGGCGACTGGCTGGCAGGGCGTCTCGACCCACCGCGGCGTCACCATCACCGGCAGGCGCGAGGAGAGCTGACGGATGAGCTCGAAGCTCGCACTCCCCTCGCCGATGACGATGGCGGCGCGGAGCGTCGTCAGTTCGGCCTCCCCCTCCGCGAGGATGCGTTCGATCTCTCGCCGGGACTGGAGGTGCGGCGACAACCGGTCGCGCTCGCCACCCAGCCCGCCGAGGTAGACGATGCGCCGCACGCCGCCCTCGGCGAGTCCGCGGACGAACGTCCGTGCCGCCGTCCGGTCTCTGGCCTCGAAGTCGCCGTCCGACCCCATCGAGTGGACGAGGTAGTACGCCGCCTCGACGCCGAGTTCGCGGAGGAGTGCGCCGAGCGACTGCCCCTCGACTCCCGCCTCCGGAGACGCCCTGTCGACGAGGTGGAACGACCCCGGGTCGAGCAGGTCTCCCTCGATCACCTGCCCCACCGGAGGCCCCTCGTACCGCGTCGCGTCGCGGGTCAGGACGACCACCTCGTGACCCGCATCGAGGAGGGCCGGGACGAGCTGACTCCCCACGAAGCCGCTCGCACCCGTCACGAATACCTTCATACACTGCTCGACGGGGCCGAAACGAATTAACCCTTGCCGCCGTCCGCCCCCCACCCCGGCGTCGACGGCGCGCCGAGGCGGTCCTCGACACCCGTGTCCGCTTCCGTCGCGTCCTCGCCACAGGGGGCCGCCACCGACTCCCACTCCGCGAACGCCCGTCCGACCCACGACGCCGCCGCCACCACCCGGTCGCGGACCGCCGCGACCCGTGACTCGTCGACGGCGAGCGACCCGGCCGACGACGCGACGGCGCTCGCGACGAACTCCGCCCTGTCCGCGTCCCGGGGCACTCCCCGGACGAGACGGGCGACGGTGTCGTCGAGTCGGTCCGGTACGGGGTGGACGAACACCTTCGTCCCGACTGCCTGTGGTCCCAGGAGGAGCGTCCCCGTGGGTGGCTCGGTTCGGTCGACCAGACGGTTCCCGCCGTGGACGCGCTCGACCCGCTCACACTCCGTCTCCTGGTCGAGGACGAGGTTGTGCCCGGGGTAGTCCGCACACTCGCCGGGGTAGTGGTCGGCGCCGTGGATACGGCACTGCAGCGTCTCGGGGTCGAGGAAGACGCAGGCGCGGAGCCACCGCCGGTCACCCCCGAACGGTGTGACCGGTTTCGGCGGCTTCCGCAGGCCGACGAAGAAGGCCGGGCGCCCCTCGATGGCGGCCACGTCGTGGCCGCCGAGTCGGACCCGGTCGTCCCCCTCGCCCGGTTCGAACAGCCGCGGCGTCAGCGCGTCGCCGTAACCCGCGTCGACGAACCGCTTCACTTCGTCGCGGGTGAGCGGGACGAGGTTGTACGCGTCGTCCAGCGGGACGCGCCCCCCGCGGCGTTCGTGGTCCAGCGGTTCGGGCGAGAGGGGCCGCCAGTCGAGACAACAGCCCGCACAGCCCGCGCAGTTCACCTCCATAGTTGCTGTTCGCTGTCACGTGACATAGCTCCTCTCCCTCCCGCCGTGCTTATCCGCCGTCCCACCGTACTCCCGTCGATGGGTTCCCAACGGTGTGACGGCTGCGGGTCGACGGTCAGAATCGCCGGCGGCATCGGCGACTTCTGGACGTTCTCGAGCGAGACGTCGGGCGGCATCGACCTCGAACTCGCCGACGGCACCGACCACTTCCTCTGCTTCGACTGCATCGAGCGCCTCCCCGACGACCGGGACGTGACGAGCGCGGACGTCGCCGCACTCGGGGACGGAGACGAACGCTAGATTTACCCGCCGGAGCGACGACGCTCCGGTGTGGACCCCGCTCGCATCGTCGACGAGTTCCCCGCTCCCTCCCACCGGGGCGCACAGGAGCAGGCTCTCGTCGACATCCGCGACGCGTTCGCCGCCGGCAACGACGTCGTGCTCGTCCGGGCACCGACCGGGAGCGGCAAGTCGCTGCTCGCCCGAGCCATCTGCGGCGCGGCGGCGACTGTCGAAGAGTCCCGCCCCCGGGACGCGACCGACGCGTACTACACCACGCCGCAGGTGTCGCAACTCGACGACGTCGCCGCCGACTCTCTGCTCGACGACTTCCAGGTCATCCGCGGCAAGCGCAACTACACCTGCATCCTGAACGGCGAGGAGGAGACGCCAGTGAACCAGGCCCCGTGTGCCCGCCAGCGCGGCTTCGACTGCTCGGTCAAACACCGCTGTCCGTACTACTCGGCGCGCGCCATCGCCTCCAACCGCCGCATCGCGGCGATGACGCTCGCGTACTTCATGCAGACCGCCGGGTCGGACGTCTTCCGGAAGCGGGACGTCGTCGTCGTCGACGAGGCACACGGCCTCGCCGAGTGGGCCGAGATGTACGCGACCATCGACCTGACCCCGCGCACGGTCCCCGTCTGGGACGACCTGCGCGTACCCGCCGTCGCCGACGCCGAGGACCCCCTCGAGCGCACG
Source organism: Salinigranum sp. (assembly GCF_041641895.1). NCBI lineage: Archaea > Methanobacteriati > Methanobacteriota > Halobacteria > Halobacteriales > Haloferacaceae > Salinigranum > Salinigranum sp. The sequence goes on from NZ_JBEPXO010000027.1 coordinate 38,801, forward strand.
GTCCGGTTCGCCGACGCGCTCGTCGGCGTCTGTGAGAACGCCAAGGACGACCTCCTGGCGAAGAACGAACTCTCGCCCGACGAGGCGGCCCGTCGCGACCGGTTGCAGGAACTCGTCTCGGAGCTGAAGTGGTTCGTCGACGACGCCCGCGACCCCCAGTCGCCGACGACGTGGGTCGTCGACCAGCCCGACGGGGCCGGCACCTCGCTGTCGATCAAGCCGCTCGACCCCGCGCGCTACCTGAAACACACCGTCTGGGACCGGGGCAACCGGTTCGCCCTGCTCTCCGCCACGATTCTGAACAAGGAAGCGTTCTGCCGCGGCGTCGGGCTGAACCCGGCGCGCGTCGCGCTCGTCGACGTCCCCCACACCTTCCCGCTCGAACACCGCCCGTTGTTCGACGTCACCCAGGGGAAGATGACGTACGACCACCGCGACGAGACGGTTCCGAAAATCGCTCGCCTGCTCGTCCGTCTCATGGCCGAACACCCCGACGAGAAGGGACTCGTTCACTGTCACTCCTACAGCATCCAGGAGCGCCTCCACGAGCGACTCGCGGGGATGGGCGTCGGGGCCCGCGTCCGCGCTCACGGGCGCGACGACCGCAACGACGCGCTAGACGCGTGGAAAGCGAGTTCGAAGCCGACGCTGTTCCTCTCGGTGAAGATGGAGGAGGCGCTGGACCTGAAGGGCGACCTGTGTCGCTGGCAGGTGCTCTGCAAGGCGCCGTACCTCAACACGAGCGACTCGCGCGTGGCGCGTCGCCTCGAGGACGGCCAGTGGTCGTGGTACCACCGCGCCGCGCTCCGGACGGTCATCCAGGCGTGTGGGCGCGTCGTCCGCGCGCCCGACGACCACGGGGCGACGTATCTCGCGGACTCGAGCCTGTTGGACCTGTTCGACCGCGCCCGGAGCGACCTCCCGCCGTGGTTCCGCGAGCAGGTCGACGCGATGCGGTCGCCGGCCCTCCCCGACTTCGACCCGGCGGCCGCGCTCGCCGGTGTCGACGCGACCCCAACCCCGGGTCGCGTCGACCGCTCGTCCCGGTCGGCGTCCACATCCGCGACGTCGACCACAAACTCGTCGGGGTCGTCCACTCCCTCCCGAGCGTCGCGTTCGTCCCCATCGACGTCCGCCTCGTCGACTGGCGGTGACCGCGACGACCGCCACCCGCTCTCGGACGTCTGGGGCGAGTGACCCTCTCCGTCTCGGCGCTACCGTGCGGTTTCGTGACGGAGACCCACGCTACTCCGTGTCGAACGTTCTCTGGAATAGAACGAATCGTCGGCGTTGCTCGACCGGACTCGACGTAACTAACACGAACGTTAATTACTGTGCGTGTATGTCCACCACAAGCGCGAAAAAATTTGGGATTTGACGCAGTAAGTGCGCCAATAACCACTGCTCTGTGACGGTATCTCACGGTATACTTAACAACTAGCTACCTGTATGGGTGAGTGTACGACGATGAACCCACACGCCCTCAACACGGCGCTCACCCTGTACCGCAGCAGAACGCTCTCCCTCTCACAGGCCGCCCACCGGGCCGGCTGCTCGGAGCGCGAGATGGTGCGGACCCTCGGCAGGCACGGAATCGTCGTTCGTGAACCGTTCGCCTCCCACACATCCCTTAACAATCCTTCCGCCAGCGCCGACTGACCGTCCCGTCCGACAGCGGTTCCGGTCCAGACTCCGTCGTTCTTCCTCGTCTCCGTCCCCGTCTCTCCCCGTTCTTCGCCACGCCACGCGCTCGCCTGCGCAGCCCGTCCCGTTACTCGCTCGCCTCACCGTCGTCGGCCGGCAAGATGTGGAGTCCCGCTCGACTCTTGAGCACGGGAACCGTCTCGGCCGCGGGGTCGAAGTAGTCGGGGCGTGATACGGTCTTGGCCTCGTACGTCTCCGGGTCGAGCACCT